>NZ_JBIBKS010000014.1:0-247073 GCF_042959345.1 Streptomyces sp. NPDC007905
CCTCCCCCGCGGGGTGGGGGGGGCCGGGGGGGGGGTTTTCGCGCGCGGGTTGGCCTGGGGGGCCCCGCCCGCCCCCCGGGGCGGGGGCGCGGGCCCCCGCCGCCCCCGCGGCCAGGCACCAAACGAGTGCGTCTCGAATCATGGAAACCTTTCCTATGTGTAGCCTGCAGCCGTCGGCGGCGGACCTCGTGGGAATCCGTGGCGCAACCCCTGGGAGCGACTCGACCGTCGTCGCGTCGAGAACCGGGCCGATCTCAAAACAGCGCCCGAGTCGAGTGGACCAAGGTCACAGACGCGGGGATGCTATCACTGACATAGGGGAATGGTCGCGACGCGATGGGCCCAAAGATGCTGCCGCGCACGGCGGTTGCATGATATGCGCCGCTGTACACGTTTCAATGAACGGCCGGTAGCCGTAACACGATCGCCATGGAAGCCATTGATTGGATGCGGGGGTCCCGCGCCGACCGTGCCGGGTATTTATTCGGCGTCATACCGGACTGATTGCTCTTTGTCGGACTTCCTGCTTTCCGTCCTCGGTGTCGGTGTGGGGGAGCCGCCCCTCGTCGCGGCTCCCCGACCGGCGCTCAGCGCCGTCCGTGACGGCCCGGCGGCCGTTCGGTGATGCGCTGCACGGCCCGGCTCAGCACCAGTACGCCGACAACGATCAGCGCGGCACCGCACGCCTCGGGCAGCAGCCACCAGCCGGTGCGGACCCGCTCTCCGAACAGGGTCATCCCCAGCGCCAGGCTCACCATCGCGTCACCGATGGTCAGCGCGGGCTGTGCCGCGGCCAGCGGCCCGGCCTGCAGCGCGTTCTCCAGCAGGACCACGGCGGCCGCGCCGGCCAGCGCGAAGCCGTACGTCTGCCAGGACCGCAGGAAGGCCAGGAACCCGTGGTCGGCGAAGGTTCCCGTGGCCGACTTCAGCAGCGCGGCGGTCAGGGCGTTGCCGGTGGCGGAGGCGGCCGCGAGCAGCGCGGCGCGGCGCGCCGCTGGGCGCCCCCGGCCGGCCAGCAGGATCATCACGGCCATCCCGCCGAGGCACAGGGCCACGGCCGGGACCCACCGCACGAGCGGTGCCTGGCTGGTGGCTCCGTGCGGCGCGGCCGCCGCGAGCAGGACGGCCAGACCCATCACCACGCCGCCGACGCCCCACCAGCCCGAGTGGGGGAGCCGGCGGTGCATCAGCGGGCCGGCCACGAGCAGGGCGAACGGCAGCTCGAGGATGAACAGCGGCTGGACCAGCGCGAGCGGCCCGTTGACAAGGGCCAGGCTCTGGCACACCGCGGCGCCGATCACCCGGCCATGCCCACCACCCAGGCGGGCCGGCGCATCAGTTCCGCCAGGATCCGTACCCCGCCGCCGCGGCTCGTGGACGCCGCCTTGCGCTGGAACGCGGTGCCCATGGCGTTGCTCGCCGCTCCCGCGACGGCGAATCCCGCAGCCAGTTCGATCACGTCCGGTCTCCCGCCTGCGGGCACCTCCCAAAGGAGCTTCGGGCCCTTTCAGCCTACGAAAGCCCGCGTCGGCCCGCGTCGTGGCGTCGGCCGGGCGAACGGTGCGGACCCCTGGGCCGTGGGCCCTGGGTGGTGGACGTCGCGCGGCCATGGTGTCGACTCCGGGCACCATGGGGCCGGCCGGTCCGGGCGAGTCGGCGCCGGGCGCCCACCGGCCTCTCAGCCGAAGAGCGGGAAGCGCTCCGCCGCCGCGCCCAGCGCACCACGCTCGGCATCGGTGAGCGTCGCGCGCCCGGTGCCCACACGCGCGTAGTGGGTGTCGCTCCACTCCGAAGGGGCGGGGCGGCCGAGGAGTCCGTCGAGCGTGGCGCGCACCGCGGCCAGTCCCTCCGCCGACGGCCCGGCGGCACCGGGGAGCCGGACGACCATGTCGAGGTGGTGGATGGTCGCCTCCACCGCGAGGGTGGTGATCAGGTCGCCGGCCGTCAGCACATGCCCCTGCGTGGCCACACGGCGGGCGGGGTCGGCCGAGGCCGCGGCGTGCACGGCCGCGGCCAGGGTCTCCAGATACAACTCGCGCAGCTGGCCGAAGTCCAGGAACATGCTCGCGTTCACCCGCACCCGGCGCCGGCCGCTCGCCGCGCCGACGGAGTCGGGTCGCCAGTCCTGCCAGTAGGTCACCGCATCCCGGTCCACCGGCTCGTCGCAGGGCGTGTGCAGGGCCACCAGGCCACGCCGGCCGTCCTGGAGGCAGTGGAAAACGAGGTCGCGGACCGCCCAGCCCGTACAGCCGGTCGGCAGCCACGACTCCTCGTCACCCAGGCCCGCCACCACCGACGAGGCGGCTTCGTACGCCGTGCGCAGTGTCCGCGCCGGACCCGTGACGTCCCCCGCGCTCATGCGCTACCCCTCCCTGTGCACCGGAACTACGTGTCCGTCTGCTCATACGCCGGCTGGACGTCGCCGTGTCCGTCCGCTCACACCCGGCTCGACGTCGCCGTGTCCGCGGACAGCCGCTGGGCGAGGTAGATCGGGAGCACCGAGAGCAGCACGAGGACGGCGGCCACGACGTTCACCACGGGTGCCTGCTGGGGCCGGGTCATGTTGTTGAAGATCCAGATGGGGAGGGTCTCGATACCGGGTCCCGCGGTGAACGTCGTGACCACGATCTCGTCGAAGGACAGGGCGAAGGCGAGCAGGCCGCCGGCCAGCAGCGCCGAGCGGACCAGCGGGAAGGTGACGTCCGTGAAGGCGCGGAAGGTGGTGGCGCCGAGGTCCATGGCCGCCTCCTCGTACGAGGCGGCCGTACGGCGCAGCCGGGCCACGACGTTGTTGAAGACCAACACGATGCAGAAGGTGGCGTGGCCGACGATCACGGTGAACAGCCCGAGGCCCACCCCGAGCGGTTCCAGGACGGTACCGAAGGCCGAGTTGAGGGCGATGCCCGTGACGATGCCGGGCAGCGCGATCGGCAGCACCACGATGAAGGACACCGTGTCGCGGCCGAAGAAACGGTGCCGGGCCACGGCGAACGCGATGAGGGTGCCGAGGACGAGCGCGATGGCGGTGGCGCCCAAGCCCGCCTTCACGGACACCCACAGGGCCTCGCGCGCACCGGAGTTGCCGACGGCCACCGACCACCAGCGCAGGGTGAGCCCCGGCGGCGGCCAGCTCGCGCTGCGGTCGGGATTGAGGGAGTTGACGAGGACGAGCAGGAGCGGGACGTAGATCACCGCGAAACCGAGTGCGGCGCCTATGCGCAGGGCGGTGCGCGCGGTGCGGCTGAGATGCATGGCGCTCTCCTCCTACAGGCTGTTCAGGGCACCCGTACGGCGGATCGCCAGCAGGTACAGAACGATCACGACCACGGGGACGGTGCCGAGCGCGGCCGCCATGGGCAGGTTGAGTTCGATGTTGGAGTACACGAGGTTGCCGATGAGCTGTGTTTTGCCGCCGACGATCTGCACGGTGATGTAGTCGCCGAGACTGAGCGAGAACGTGAACACGGAACCGGCGGCGACGGACGGCAGCACCATCGGCAGCATCACCCAGCGAAAGGTACGGCCGGCCCTCGCACCGAGGTCGGCGGAGGCGTCGAGCAGGTCGGCCGGGAGCTGTTCGAGCGCCGTGTGGATCGGCAGGATCATGTACGGCAGCCACAGGTAGGTCAGGGTCAGCACGGTGGCCGGCAGGCCGAAGCCGGGGCCGCTCAGGCCGAAGGGCGCGAGCATCCAGTCGGCGAGACCGCCCTCGGAGAGGATGAGCCGCCAGGCGTACACCTTCACCAGGTAGCTCGCCCACAGGGGGGTGAGGATCGCCACCACGAGCAGCGGACGCCACCTCGGCCGGGCCACCCGCGCGGTGTAGAAGGCGACCGGGAAGGCGATCACGGCGCACAGCACGGTCACCGCGAGCGCCACGCCGACGCTGCGCAGGATCACCTGGCGGAAGACCGGCGTCGTGAACAGGGCGTGGAAGTTGTCCGTCGACCAGACCTTCACCACCTGGGAGGTGAAGGAGTTCGTCGTCCAGAACGCGGAGACGAGCAGGACCGTCAGCGAGCCGAGGTAGAGAACGGCCAGCCACAGCAGCGGGGCGGTGAGCAGAAGGGTCAGGCGGAGCCGGGGTCTGCGGTGCAGCGTTCCGGCGAGCCGCCGGACGGTTCCCCGTCCGGCGGCGGTCGTCACATCGGTCGTCACCGCTCAGCCCTTGATCTCGGTCCAGGCCTGCACCCACTTCGCGTACGGCACGCACGTCACGTCCTTGCGGCCGTCGAGGCACTGCTCGATGGGCGTGTTCCAGAAGGCGATGTGCTTCCAGTAGCCCTCCTCGGCCGCGTGGTAGGTCGCGCAGAAGTTCTTGTCACTGGTCTTTGCGCAGGCCTTGGAGTTGGCGGGGGCCTCGCCGAAGTACTCGGCGACCTGGGCGTTGACCTTGGGGGAGACGATCCAGTCGAGCCACTTGTAGGCGCAGTTGGGGTGTTTGGCCTTGGCGGAGACCATCCAGGTGTCGGACCAGCCGGTCGAGCCCTCCTTGGGCACGAACGCCCTGACCTTGGCGCCCTCGTCGGCGGCGAGGTTGGCGATGACCTGCCAGGCGGTCCCGACCACGGAGTCCCCGCTCTTGAAGGCGGAGATCTCCTTGAGGTAGTCGCTCCAGTACTCGCCGATGTTCGCGTTCTGCTTCTTCAGCAGCGCGACGGCGGCGTCGAACTGCTTCTGGTCCAGGGCGTACGGGTCCTTGATCTTCAACTCGGGCTGGGTCGCCTTGAGATACAGGGCCGCGTCCGCGATGTAGATCGGCGAGTCGTACGCGGTGACATGTCCCCGGTACTTCGACGCGTCGTTGAAGACCGCCGACCAGGAGGTGGGCGCCGGGCTCACCTTCTCGGTGTTGTACATCAGCAGGTTGGCGCCCCGGCCGTGCGGGATGCCGTACATCTGCCCCTTCACGGAGTTCCAGGCGCCGTTCTTCAGACCGCTGAAGACGTCCTTGTAGTTGGGGACGAGGGCGGTGTTGACGGGGGCCGCGTCACCGGAGGCGATCAGGCGCAGGGAGGCGTCCCCGGAGGCGGATACGACGTCGTACTCCCCGGTCTTCATCAGCTTGACCATCTCGTCGGAGCTGGCGGCGACCTTGGAGTGGACCTGGCAGCCGGTCTGTTTCTCGAAGTCGCCGACCCAGTCGACCTTGGGGTCGTTGGAGCCGTCCTCGACGTAACCGGCCCAGGCGACCAGGTTGACCTGGCCCTCGGTCCTGCCGAGCTTGGTGGGGGCCTTGAGGTCGGGCGGGTTGAGGCCGGTGGCCGATGAGCTGCCGGAGCCGGAGGAGCCGCAGGCGGCGGTGAGCAGCACCGCGGCCGCACCGGCCGCGGCCGAGAGGGTTCGGGTGAGACGCACGACGTTCTCCATGGGTGAGGGGTCCTGCGTGGAGCGGGGGAGTGGGGAGCCGGGGTCTGATCAGGATGGGATCCGTCCCGATCAGGACGGGATGCGGACGGCGTGTCTGCGGTGCCACTGGAGGCGGACGCGGGTGCCGCGGTAGGCGGCGACGTCCTCGGAGGAGGTCTCCAGGTTCTGTTGCAGGGCGGTGAGACGGCCGCCGCCGTCGAGGTCCACGAGGAAGCGGGTGGCGTCGCCGAGATAGACGACCTCGGCGACGGTGCCGTTCACGGTCGTGTGCTCCGGCACGTCCGCCTCGGCGGACTCCTTCAGGACCCGGATCTTCTCCGGGCGGACGTTGTACGTGCCGGGGGTACCGACGATCCGGTGGGCGGCCTCGCCGTCGAGCAGGTTCGAGGTGCCGACGAAGGAGGCGACGAAGGAGGTCGCCGGGCGTTCGTAGATCTCGGCGGGTGTGCCGACCTGGGCGATACGGCCCTGGTCGAAGACGGCGATGCGGTCGCTCATCGTCAGGGCCTCCTCCTGGTCGTGGGTGACGAAGACGAAGGTGATGCCCACCTCCCGCTGGAGCGCCTTGAGTTCGACCTGCATCTGTTCGCGCAGCTTCAGGTCGAGGGCGCCGAGGGGCTCGTCGAGCAGCAGGACACGGGGGCGGCCGACCAGGGCGCGGGCGAGGGCGACACGCTGGCGCTGACCGCCCGAGAGCTGGGCGGGGCGCCGCTGGCCGTAGCCCTCCAGGCGGACCTCGGCGAGTGCCTTGCGGGCCCGGACCAGACGCTCGGCCTTCGGCACCTTGCGGACCTTGAGCCCGTAGGCGACGTTCTGCTCGACGGTCATGTGCGGGAACAGGGCGTAGTCCTGGAAGACGGTGTGCACATCGCGTTCGAACGGGGCCAGGCCGGTGACCTCCTGCCCGGCGAGTTCGATCCGGCCCCGGGTGGGCGTCTCGAACCCCGCGATGAGCCGCAGGACGGTGGTCTTCCCGGAGCCGGACGGGCCGAGCATCGAGAAGAACTCCCCGTCCCGGATCTCCAGGTCGACGCCGGCCACGGCGGTCGTCTCCCCGAACGACTTCCGCAGGTCCTGCAGGCGGATCGCACTTCCCTCCATGCGGGAACCTTTCTGGCGCGCTCTACGTTGACCGCAAACATATGAAGTCATAGTTCTAAGCTCAAGGTCCTCTTGGGGTAAAGCTTGAGTCAACGCACGAGGTGATGGTCGTGAGGCAGCAGGAGACCGACGGCGGCGCCCGGACAGCGGACGCCGGCGCCCGAGTACCGGACAGCGGTGCCCGCCGGGCCGTCTTCAGCCCGGTGGACAACCGGGCCCGCGTGGACACGGTCGTCCGCCGCATCGGCGACGCCATAGAACTGGGTCTCCTCGCCGACGGCGAGCAGCTCCCGGGCGAGAGCGAACTGGCCGGACAGCTCGGCGTGTCGACGGTGACCCTGCGCGAGGCGCTGATGGCCCTCAGACAACAGGGGCTGGTCACCACCCGCCGCGGCCGCGGCGGCGGCAGCTTCGTCTCGCTGCCCGAGGTCCCCGCCGACGACCGGCTGCGGGCCCGGCTGCGCGGCTGGAGCACCGAGGAGCTGCGCGACCTGGGAGACCACTGGGCGGCCCTGTCCGGCGCCGCCGCCCGTCTCGCCGCGCAGCGCACGGAACCCGCCGACCTGCACCAGCTGCGCCGTACCGCCGAGGAGTTGGCGCGGGCCGAGGAGACGGCGGCGCGCAGCCGCCTGTACGGCCGCTTCCACGTCGAACTCGCGGCGGCAGCGCAGTCGGCCCGGCTCACCCGGGAACAGGTCGTGCTGCAGAGCGAGGTGGGTGCGCTGCTGTGCCTGGTCCTCGGAAGCGACGAATATCGTGAAGAAGTGGCGGACCGTCACCGCTCCGTGATCTCTGCCGTGCAGGATGGGGCTCACGAAACGGCCGGCACGCTGGCCGAGCGGTGCGTCAGGGAGTCGACGGCACGGCTCGTCGCCGTACGCCTCACCCTCTGACCGCGCCGCGTCCGGTTCCCGTCCGCTGGAGGACACCATGGGCTGGAGCCCCGCGCAGGTCGCCTCGGCGGCGACTGTCGGCACGGACGCCGAGGCACGGGCCGCCTCGCGGGTGGGCGGCGCGCTGGAGGCGGTGTTCGAGGCCGTCGCCGCCACCAGCGCCGACGCGACGGCGCTGCTCGCGAAAGTGGCCGCGCGGGGGCGGCGCCCCGTGAGCGCGGACCTGGCCGCCCTCCGCCCCGGACTGCACCAGCGGCTGACCCGCCAGGAACTGGTCTCGGGCGTGGGCTTCGTGGCCCTGCCCGGCCTGCTGACCGATGTACCCGCGTGGCTGGAGTGGTGGCAGACGGGCGCCGACGGCGATGTACGACCCCTGCTGCTCGACCTCGACCCAGAGCACTCGGCGTACTCCGACTACACGCACTGGGACTGGTTCACCCTGCCCCGCGACACCGGCCGCCGCGCCGTGGCCGGACCGTACGTCGACTACCTCTGCTCCGACGAGTACAGCCTCACCCTGTCCGCACCGGTCGAGGCCGAGGGGCGCTTCGCCGGGGTCGCCGCCGCCGACGTGTACCTGCGGCACTTCGAAGCGGCCGTCCTCCCGCTGCTGCGGCAGCTTCCCCGGCCCGCCAGGCTCGTGAACGCCCGGGGCCGGGTCGCCGCCTCCGCCGACCCCGCGCACCTCGCCGGATCCCTCACCAAGGGCCCCGACTTCGCTGCACTGCTCGCCGAGGGGGGGCCCGCCGAGTACGCCGGCCTGCGCCTGGTGCCATGTCACGGCATCCCGCTCGTCCTCGTCATGTCCGAAGGCTGACGATGAGACAGGCCTGCCAGGCGCGCCCCACGCCCCGTGGCTCCGCGAAGGCCCGCGCGCCGTTCACCCACCACACGACGGAGCGGGAGCCGAACTCGGTGCGCGGGTCGACCCGGGCGCCGGGGCGCACGGCGGCGTCGCGGAAGTAGCAGCCGGCGCCGCGCACGTGGTGGGTGAACTCCAGCAGTCGTCGTACGACGTCCGTCGGGTCGCGCAGTACCGGGCACGAGGGCGGCCGCGGAAGGGGACGAGCGGCAGCCGGCGTGACCGCGGCCTCAGTCGGCCGTCCACTCGCGGTACGGGATGCGCGCCGCCTCGCGCACCTCCCCGATCGTGCTCCACTCGTTGCCGCCCAGCCGGGCCAGGGGCCGCAGCAGTCCGATGTCCGGCCGGCCGTCCACCAGGACGTCCTCGCGCACGGCGGCGTGCACGACCCGGCCGAACACCACGGTCGAGTTGCCGAGCCGCAGCGTCGAGTGCACGGTGCATTCGAGCGCGACCGGAGAGGCGGCCACGCGCGGCGGCCTCACCCGCAGCGACGGCTCGCGTTCGATGCCGACGGCGTCGAACTCGCCTTCGTGCCGGGGGAAGTCGGTCCCGGTCGCGTTGATCTCCGCGAACAGCGACTCGGGAGCGAAGTTGACGACGAACTCCCCCGTCTCCTCGGCGTTGCGCAGCGAGTCCTTCCGGCCGACGGAGGTGAACTGGACGATGGGCGGATCGGTGCAGGCAACGGTGAAGAACGAGTGCGGGGCCAGGTTCGCCGTCCTGCCGTCCGCGGCGAGGGTCGAGACCCAGGCGATCGGCCGGGGCACGACCACGGCGGTGAGCAGCCGGTAGAACGATCCAGGGTCCAGGGACTCGGGTGAGTAGTCGACGCGCATGGCAGCACGCTATGTCCAACCGGGAACCGTCGGCAGCACCCGCTCGGCGACGCGGAGCAGCGCCGTGTCGTCGGGCGGTACGTCGTCCTGGCGCCAGAGGGCGACCTCGAACGAACCGCCCCCGTCCTTGGCGTCCCGGGCGACCAGCAGATGCCGGGCGATGCCACCCGTGCCGGTGTGGACCTTGCCGCCGCCGAGGTTGAACCTGAGCGCGATGGTGTGGCCCGAGTACAGGACGGCGGGGTGGCCGAGGACCGTCTTCGGCTCCGTTGACCTGCCGAGGAGTCCGGAGAACTCGCCGACCCGCAGATCGTCGTCCGACGCCCACAGCTTCACGGAGTACGTCTTCAGCGAGACCTCCGCCTCGGGCGAGGGGGTCTCCTTGCCGTCGGCGTCCTTGACCGAACTCTCGGACCCGTAGGCGGTCTCGGCCTGTTCCCGCGGTGTCCCGAGAAGCGTAGGCAGGTCCGACCGGTTCAGCGCCGTGCACAACTGTGCCGCGGACACGCGCCTGGACACCGGCTTGTCGTCGGACGAGCACGTGGCCGGTCCCGGGTCCGAGGAGCCCTGCAATTCCTTCTGTGCCAGCAGGACTCCCACCACCCCCGCGAAGACCAGCACCGCCGCGAGCGCCTGGACCACCGGTCTCCGGCTCCTCTCGGACGCGGAATCGTCAACCATGTTCCCCCACCTGAGTCGTTCCCCCGACAAGCGCTGGAGCAGCCTAACCGGTGATCGTCTCCGGTGGCACCTGCGATTCGCGGCCCCCCGTCAGTCGACCGGCCAGGTGTGGACCGGAGCGTTGAGATGCATGTAGTCGATGTACAGCTGTGTCATCCGCCGCAGCGACTCGTGGCGGCCGGCATGGGTGGTGGCCTCCATGCGGTGGAACATCTCCTTCTGCCACACCGCCCCGTTGCGCGCGGTGACGCAGCGCTGCTCGATGATGCCGAGCAGCGGCTCCCGCCAGGACGCGTCCATGCCGGAGTGTTCCAGCCCCCGGTGGGCCAGCGGCAGCAGCCTCCGCAGGACCAGTTCGGGTACCGGCACCTCGCCCATGCCGGGCCAGTACAGCAGCGCCTCGATGCCGTGGCGGGCCGCCGTGTGGAGGTTCTCCTCGGCCGCGGAGAAGGACATCCGCGACCACACCGGGCGGTCCTCCTCCACCAGGGCGCGGGTGAGCCCGTAGTAGAACGCACCGTTGGCGAGGGTGTCGGCGACGGTCGGCCCGGCCGGCAGCACCCGGTTCTCCACCCGGACGTGCGGCTTGTCGTGGGCGATGGCGTAGACCGGCCGGTTCCAGCGGTAGATGGTGCCGTTGTGCAGGGTGAGCTCGGAGAGTTCGGGCACGTCCCCGCGGTCGAGCGTCTTCGCCGGGTCCTGCTCGTCGCACAGGGGCAGCAGGGCCGGGAAGTAGCGCAGGTTCTCCTCGAAGAGGTCGAAGACGCTGTTGATCCACCGCTCACCGAACCACACGCGCGGCCGTACCCCCTGAATCTTGATCTCCTCCGAGCGGGTGTCGGTCGCCTGCTCGAACAGCGGGATACGGGTCTCGTGCCACAGCTCCTTGCCGAACAGGAAGGGCGAGTTGGCCGACAGGGCCACCTGGACCCCGGCGATGGACTGGGCCGCGTTCCAGTAGGCGGGGAAGTTCTCCGGGGACACCTGCAGATGGAACTGGGTGCTGGTGCACGCGGCCTCCGGAGTGATCGTGTCCGCGTACGTCCGCAGCCGGTCGACCCCGTCCACCTCGATCCGCAGGTCCTCGCCACGGGCGGCGAAGACCTGGTCGTTGAGCAGCCGGTAGCGGGGGTTCTCGGACAGGGTCGCCTCACCGATGTCCTCCTGGCGCAGGGTCGGCAGGATGCCGATCATGACCAGGTGCGCGTGCACCGACCTGGCCCGCTCGTCCGCGTGGTTCAGCGCGGCGCGGATCTCGGACTCCCACGCGTCGGGGCCGCCCTCCGTCAGCGCGCGGGGCGGCACGTTGATCTCGAGGTTGAACCGCCCCAGTTCGGTGGACCAGGCGGGGTCCGCGATCGCCTCCAGCACATCGGTGTTGCGCATCTCCGGCTCGGCCTCGTCGTCGACCAGGTTCAGCTCGATCTCCAGGCCGACCTGGGGTCGCTCGGCCTCGAACCGCGACTCGCGCAGCATCTGCGCGAACGCGTCGAGGCACTCCTGCATCTTGATCCGGTACCGGCGGCGGTCCTCGCGGGTGAAGACGAGCGCCGGGACGTCCCGTCCCATCGGCCCTCCTGGGTTCCGCTCCTCGGACACCTCTTCACCCAGCGTCGCACCAACGGGTGACCCCCACCAGGCGGATGGGGCGGCCCCGCGCTACAGGGCCCGTGCGATGAGCAGGGCCACGTCGTCGTGGTCGTCGGGATGGCGCAGGCCGTACAGCAGGAGGTCACAGATCTCCTCGAGCGGCCGGCGCGGCTCGTCCAGAAAGCTCAGCAGGACCTCGAGACGGTCGTCGATGGGGTGCTGCCGGGTCTCCACGAGGCCGTCGGTGTAGAGCACCAGCAGATCATCGGGCATCAGGTCGGTCGTGGTGGCCTCGAACGGGATGCCGCCCACACCGAGCGGCGCCCCGGCGGGAAGGTCCAGGAACGTGGGCGGCTGACCGGGCCGCGCGAGGGCGGGCGGCATGTGTCCCGCGTTGGCGATGGTGCACCGTCTCGTGTGCGGATCGTAGACCGCGTAGAGGCAGGTGACGATGTAGTGCTCCAGATCGCAGGTGATCTTGTCCAGGTGCTGGAGCACCGCGCCGGGTTCGAGGTCCAGGTCCGCGTACGCACAGGTGGCGGTGCGCAGCCGGCCCATGGTGGCGGCCGCGTCGATGCCGTTGCCCATGACATCGCCCACCACCAGGACGGTTTTGTCGTCGGCCAGCGGGATCACGTCGTACCAGTCGCCTCCGACCTCGCTGGTGGCCTGCGCCGGCTGGTAGCGGGAGGCGAGTTCCAGGCCCGTGTGGTGTGACGAGTGGTCGGGCAGCAGGCTGCGCTGGAGGGTGAGCGCGGTGTTGCGCACGCTCTGGAACCAGCGGGCGTTGTCGATGGCCACGGCGGCACGGCCGGCGAGTTCGGCGGCCAGGACGATGTCGTCCTCGTCGAACGGCAGCGGATTGCGGGTTCGCTTGAGGTCGAGGGCGCCGAGCACCTCGCCGTGCGCGATCAGCGGCACGGCGAGATAGGAGTGCACGCCGGCCTGGGCCAGCAGCGCGCCGGCCTCGGCGTCCCGTGCGATACGGGGCAGGTCGCGCGGGCCGACGTGGCGGACGAGGACCGGCCGGGCGGTGTGGACGCACAGGGTGACCAGACGGTCGCCGTCATAGGCCGCGAGGTCGCCGGGTGAGTCGGCGGCGCTGAGCGCCACCGTGGGGTGGGCGGCCTTGAGGGCGAGGGCGCGGAACAGCTCCGGGCCGTTGTCCGGCCGGCGGGCCCGGCGGAAGGCCAGCGCGTGGTCGAGGACGTCCACGGCGACCACGTCCGCGAGCACGGGGGCGCAGAGCTCGGCGAGTTCGTGGGCGGTCTGCTCCACCTCAAGTGTGGTGCCGACGCGGGTGGAGGCCTCGGCGATCAGGGCCAGGCGGCGCCGCGCCCGGTCGGCCTCGGCGGCCGCATGGTGGCGCTCGGTGACGTCCACCACCGAGGCCGCGGCGCCCAGGACCCGCCCGCCCGGGTCCTCGAGGCGGTAGAAGGACAGTGACCAGGCGTGCTCGTGCTCGGGGTCGGCCGGGGGATGCCCCACGTGGAACTGGTCCAGCAGCGGGGTTCCGGTGGTGAGCACCTGACGCAGCGCGGCCTCGACGGTGTCGACGTCGGGGAACGGCAGGGTCTCGCGCAGATGCCGGCCGATGTGGTCCGCCGCGGGGATGCCGTCGATCCGCTCCAGCGCCGGGTTGACCAGCACGTAACGCAGGTCCGGGTCCATGAGGGCCAGCCCGATCGGGGACTGGTTGATCAGCCGCTCGCACAGCGCCAGGTCGGTCTCGACGCGTTGGAGCAGGGTGTGATCGGCCGCTATGCCCAGGGCGTAGACGTCCCCCAGGTCGTCCAGCAGCCGCATGGTGCGGAACTCCGTCAGGCGGCTGCTGCCGTCCTTGTGCCGGACCGGGAAGGCGCCGGCCCACCCACGGCCGGTCTCCAGCACGTCCGTGAACAGACTCACCACGGCCTGCAGGTGCTCGGGGCGGATGAGCAGCCGCGCCGCGTACTGGCCGAGCACGTCCTCGGCGGCGTACCCGAAGAGTTCCTCGGCCTGCGGGGTCCAGAAGACGATGCGCCCGTTGGTGTCGAGCGCCACCGCGGCCACGCTCAGCACGTCAAGCAGGCCGGTCGGCCGGGGCCGCTCGGGGTCGGAATCGTCGTCACCGGCGTGCAAGGAGTCCACTGCCATGCCAGTTCCACCTCCACCGGCCGGTCACCCATCGGTACCGGTACGCCTGTCCGAGCCCTGATGACCGGTACCTCCATGCTGCATCCAGCCCCGCGCCCGCCCCAACCCCCGGGCCGGACCGTGCGCACCGGGCGGACTAGCAGGACCATGGTGGAGACAGAGGATGGAAACCGATGGAACCTGCGCGAAAGGGCCTCCACGCATCCGCGTCCGTGGAATCGCGTGATGTCTTCGACGCGTCCAGCGATGCGGCGGCGGTCATCTCGGCGGACGGCGTCGTGGTCGGCTGGACCCGGGGCGCGGAAGCACTGCTCGGGCACCCCGCGCCGGAGATCGTCGGCCGCCCCGCCGCACGCCTGCTGGCCATGCCCGAGGACCCGGGCCGTGCCGCGGCCATCGCGGAGCGGTGCCGCACCGGAACGGGGTGGAACGGTCTCATCCCGGTACGGCACCGTGACGGCCGCCGGATGGAGATCGATCTCCGGGTCTCGGCGGCCTTCCGCATGGGCGAGTGGGAGTGCTTTCTCGTCTCGGCGCGGGAGCAGCGCCCGCAGTGGGCGGTGGGCCAGTCGGTCCTCGACGGGTTCCTCACCCGGTCACCGGTCGGCATGGCCGTCATGGATCTCGAGCTGCGCTATGTATGGCTGAACGACACCCTGGAACGGTTCGGCGGTGTGCCAAGGGAGCACAGGCTGGGGCGCCGACTGAGCGAAGTGCTGCCCGGTCTGCAGGCGGAGACCCTCGAGGGGCTGATGCGCAAGGTGCTGGCGACGGGGGACCCGGTGACCGACTACGAGTACGTCGGATGGAGCTGGGCCGACCCGCACCGCCAGCACGCATACTCCACGTCCTTCTTCCCCCTGGTCGACGCCCACGGCGCCGTCACCGGGGTCTGCTACATGGTCCTGGACGTCACCGAGCGGTGGAACGCCCGCCAGCTCCTGTCCCTGGTCAACGAGGCCGGCACCAGCATCGGCAGGAGTCTCGACGTCCTGCGGACGGCTCAGGAACTGGCCGACTTCTCGGTGCCCCGCTTCGCGGACTTCGTCATCGTCGACCTCTTGGAGCCCGTGCTCAGCAGCGAGGGCCACGGAGCATGGCTGACCGACGCCGGACCGGCCCCCGCACGGCCGGCGATGCGCCGCGCGGGCCTGCAGTCGGTGCGGGAGGGCTGCCCCGAGGCGGTGGCACGGGTCGGCGACGAGGTGGACTTCCTGCCGCCACCCAGCGACGTCAACCTCCTCATCAGCGGGGAGCCGAGTTTCATCCCGCTGCTCGACCCGTCCGACGCCGCGTGGGTCGCCGAACAGCCCGCGAGAGCGGCCCGCATCCGCGAGTTCGGCCTGCACTCCCTCATCTCCGTCCCGATGCGGGCCCGCAACACCGCGCTGGGCCTGACCACCTTCGCCCGGTCGCTCAACCCGGCCCCGTTCGGCCCCGACGACGTCCTGCTGGCCCAGGAGCTGGTGACGCGCGCGGCGGTGTGCGTCGACAACGCCCGCCGCTACACCAGGGAGCACACCGCGGCGGTCACCTTGCAACGCAGTCTGCTGCCGCACGCCCTGACCGGCGGTACGGCGGTCGAGGTCGCCTCCTCCTACCTTCCGGCGGACCCGTCGGGCGGGGTCGGCGGCGACTGGTTCGACGTGATCCCGCTGTCCGGTGCGCGGGTGGGTCTCGTCGTCGGTGACGTGGTGGGCCACGGCATCACCGCGGCGGCGAGCATGGGCCGGCTGCGCACGGCGGTACAGACCCTCGCCGACATGGAGCTGCCCCCCGACGAACTGCTCGCCCACCTCGACGACCTCGTGCTCCGGCTGAGCGACGAGGAGGCCGATCGCGACGCGGCCACCCGGAGCACGGCCACCTTCATCGGCGCGACCTGCCTCTACGCCGTCTACGATCCCGTCACCCGGCGGTGCACCATGGCCCGGGCCGGACATCCGCCCCCCGTCGTCGTCGCATCGGACGGGCACACCTACTTCCCCGATATCCCGGCCGGGCCGCCGCTCGGGCTCGGCGGCATGGCCTTCGAGGCCGCCGAGATCGAGCTGGCCGAGAACAGCGTCTTCGGCCTCTACACCAACGGGCTCATCGAGGGCGGCGACCAGGACGTGGAGTCGGGCATGTCCCGGCTTCGCCAGGTGCTGGCCGCGACCGGGACGGACCTGCGCACGCTGTGCACGTCGGCCGTGCAGCAACTGGTGCCCGTGCCGCAGCCCGACGACATCGCCCTGCTGCTGGCACGCACCCACGCCCTGGGTGCGGACCGGGTGGCATCGTGGGACGTCCCCGCCGACCCGGCCGCCGTCAGGTGGGTCAGGACGGAGGCGACGCGCCAGGTGGCGGCCTGGGGTCTCGGAGAGCTGGCCATGACGACGGAACTCATCGTCAGTGAACTGGTCACCAACGCGGTCCGCTACTCCGAACTCCCCATCCGGCTACGGCTGCTCCGCGACGCCCGCCTGACCTGCGAGGTCGCCGACGGCAGCAGCACGGCCCCCCGGTTGAGGCACGCCCGCAGCACGGACGAAGGCGGCCGCGGACTCTTCCTGGTGGCCCAGCTCACCCACCGCTGGGGCGCCCGGTACACCGCCGAGGGGAAGATCATCTGGGCGGAGCAGGAGATCCCCTGAGCGCTACGTCGTGCTTCCCTGCCCGTGGTGCACGGTCCCGTCCCACTCCGGTCAGCGGAACGCCGGCGCGTTGCGCTTCGCCCAGACCGCGAAGGGGGTCGCGGGCCGGCCCAGGACACGCCGCACGTCCTCGGTGACCGCCTGCTCCTCGGCGGTCGGCTCGCCGAGGATGGCCAGGGTTGCCTCCACCACGGCGGTCGGCATGAACCGCGCCATCTGCGCGCGGGCTTCCTCGCGGCTCTGCTCCAGGAAGGTCACCGGCTCGGCGAGGGCGTGCGCGATGGCGGCGGCCCGCTGCCGTGGGGTGGTGGCCTCGGGGCCGGTCAGCGTGTACGTGATGCCGTCGTGCCCGTCCTGGCACAGGACGGCGGCGGCGACCGCGGCGACGTCGTCCGGGTCGACGAAGGGCAGCGCCACGTCGGCGAAGGGGGCCGCCGCGACGCGGTGCTGCCGGACGGGTTCGGCCCAGGCGAGCGCGTTGGAGGCCATCCCACCGGAGCGCAGCACGGTGAAGGCCGGTCCCGAGCCGGTCAGGGCCGCCTCGAAGCGGGCGGCGTGCGCGTAGCCGTGCGGCCGGGTGCCCACGCCCTGCGAGGACAGCAGGACCACCTTGGTGACGCCGGCCGCGGCGGCCTGCTTCAGGATGCCTTCCGGATCGTCGCCGGCGACGAGCAGGAACAGGGCCGCCGCCCCCTCCAGCGCGGGGGCGAGTCCGGTCGGCCGACCGAGGTCGGCGGCGACGGCCCGCACGCCGGGCGGGACGTCGGCGGGAGTGATGTGCCGGGCCACGGCGGTCACCGCCTCTCCCTCGCCGGCCAGCTCGGCGACCAGTGCCCGCCCGACGTTCCCCGTGCCTCCCGTTACCACGATCATGCCGTGCCTCCCCGCTGAGTTAGTTGACTGACTAAGTCGCTACACTAGGGGATCACAGGGGTGCTGTCTATCCTTAGTCAGGTGACTGACTCAAAAGCCGGTGCTGCGGTCGAGGCCGCCCCTGCCCGCCGGGGCGGCAAACGCGAACGCCTGGTCGAGGCGGCGGTGCGGGTCTTCCACGAGCAGGGCGTGGAGAAGACCACCCTCGCGGACATCGCCCGGGCCGCCGACGTCCCCCTCGGCAACGTGTACTACTACTTCAAGACCAAGGACGAGCTGGTCGAGGCGGCCGTGGAGGCCCACCGCGACCGTCTCACCATGCTCACCGGCCGCCTGGAGACGCTCCCGGATCCGGCCGCTCGGCTGAAGGCCCTGATCGCCGGCTGGGTCGAGGAGCGCGAGACGGCGGCCCGCTTCGGCTGCCCCTTCGGCACGCTGGCCACCGAACTCGACAAGCGCGACGACGGCCTGGACCTGGCCGCGGCCCAGGTCATGCGCGCCCTGATCGACTGGGCCGAGGACCAGTTCACCGAGCTCGGCCGACCCGACGCCCGCGCCCTCGCCGTCGAACTCGTCGCCGCCTATCAGGGCATGTCGGTGCTCACCAACACCTTGCGCGACCCCGGCATCATGGCCGCGCAGGGCGAACGCCTCCAGTCCTGGATCGACGGTCTCGGGAACCCCTGATCCGGGATCAGCCCCCACGGAGGCCCTCTCCGACCGCCGGGTGGTAGCGCGCCCGCCGGCACCGGTGCGACTGGTGACCGGCGCGCCACCCGCCTGCCGCCGCCCCGGGCCCCGCAGCGGCCGCCGCGGTCGGCACCGTCGGCACGGCCGGGGCCGTCGCACCTCCGCCGCCTCGTGTCATCGCCCCACTCCTCCCCGATGCGATCCGGTCCGGTCGGCCGGGACGTCCGACCGTCCACGGCGACGGCAACGCCGTCCGGTGGGCGGCCGGAGAAGGCTCTCGAAACGCGCGGCCGGCGCAGTCATACGGCGGGGCCGCCCAGAGCGTCACAGCACCGACAGGGCACCGCACCCCGGCCGCCGACGTCGCCGACCGCGGAGCGGCGCACAGAGGAGAGCGATGACCACCGGCCTGCGTACGACGATGCGCGCACTGCGCCGCGCGGTGCCGGCCGGCGCCGTGGCGACCGCGGCGGGCTTGCCCCTGCTGTGTTCGGTGCCGGCGCGGGCGACCAGTGAACGGCTGACCGACGTCGACGTCTACGCCTACTGCCAGCGCTGGGGCGACCGCGTGGCCGACGGACCCTCCTACAACCACTACTGGGCGGAGATCGTCTCGCCGCAGGGCCGGCTCGGCTGGGTGAGCGCCGTGTACGTCGGCGGAGGCTCCAACGACGGCCCCGTCCCCGGCGTACCGGTGGAGACCGACACCAGCCCCGTCCACCGCGAGTACCCGTAGGCGGCCGGCTACTCGGCCGCGGTGGAGTGGGCGGCGAGCGAGACGCCGCCGGAGTTGGCCAGAGGGATGCCTTCCAGGTAGGCGGCGGGCAGGTCGAACGCCTCGACGAGGTCCGTCATGTGCGGGGCGAGGTCGCGCAGCACGTCGTCCAGGAGCTGGGGGAGGGCACGCACCTGGTCGGCGGACAGATGGCCGTCGGCCAGCAGATCACCGGTGTGCTCCGTGATCTGCTGCAGCAGGAACAACATGCAGAGCCGCTCCAGCAGGGCGCGGGCGCCGGGGTTCGTCGCCCGGGCGGCCGCGTCCAGGAAGGCGTCGGCCGCCCGCTGCCGGGCGTGCACGGAGACCATCTCCAGGGCGGCGGAGGAAGCGCCGTTCCACCGCTCCACCGGATCCCCGGAGGGCCCCCGGCGCAGCGCAGCCCGTGCCCGGTCCTGCCAGACGGCCTCGGCCCGGGCCAGCAGTCCGCGCAGATGCCGGGGATCGGCCAACCGGTCCACGGGGCCGGGCGGTTCAGGGGCCTCGCGGGGCGGTTGGTGCTCGAAGAGCATCTCGGCTGCGGCCTTCACCCAGATCACCAGGTTGTCGCCCTCCGCCGTGATGGTGCCCTCGACGTACTGCGGGAATTCGGACAGGCCGTTGGCGGCGAACAGGGCCTGCGCGCCACAGCGTTCCCGGCACTCGACGGTGATGTCCCGTGCCTGCCAGGTGATCCAGCTCTTGGCGATCGCGATCAGCCGCTCCGTCTCCGCCCGCCGGCCGGCGTCCCGGCCGGCGCGCTGGGCGGTCCATTGGCCAAGGACCGAGCGGTGCAGGAAAGTCATGGCGTAGGCCGTCGCGAGGCCCTTCAGCAGCCGTCCGTGGTGCGAGCGGTGTGCGTTGACCGGGATGCGCTCGCCGGCGCGCGGCCCGCTGACCTGCCGGTGATCGCCGTAGCGGACCGCTATGGCGAGCGCGGCCCGGGTCGCGCCGACGGCGGCGCCGCTCATGCACAGCTTGCCCATCGTGACCCGGCCGATGGACTGCAGGAACCGCTTGCGCCGGTTGCCGAGGCTGCTGTGCAGGCGGCCGTCGGCGTCCAGACGGCCGTGTGCGGACTCCAGCAGGGCCTCGCGGGGCAGCAGTACCCGGTCGAACGCGGTCAGGCAGTGGTCCACCGGGGCGCCGGTACGCAGAGGCAGCCGGCGGACCCGTACGCCCGGCAGCAGGCCGTTGTCGTCGCTCAGCGGTGTCAGGAACAGAAAGACGCCCTCGTCCCGTCCCTCGACGATCAGCCGGGCGGCCACCACGGCGGTCTTGGGCCCGCCGGTCGTGCTGGTGTTGGGCATGAACTTCTGGGCGCCGTCGTGCGGTGTGTGCAGCACGAACCCCCCGGTGGCCGGGTCCAGTTCGGCGGTGGTCTCCAGGGCCGAGGCGTCGTTGCCGTGTTCCAGTTCGGTGCACAGGAACGTGCCGGTGCGGCGCAGGGTCGTGAAGTCGGACAGATCCCGGCGCTCGGCGCCCTCGTGATCGAGCAGGCTGCCGAGGAAGAGGTTGTAGTGGATGCTCGCCACCGTGCACAGCCCTCCGCCGCCGTCCACGATCGCCGCCCACTCGTGCAGGGCTGCCAGCAGCCCCGGGTCTTCCGCCAGCCGCGCGGCGTCCCCGGCCGTGTCGTTCACCAGGCGCAGCCACTCGTAGGAGAGGGCGGCGCGTTCGCCGGCGTCCAGCCCCGGATGGTGGCGGAACGTGTCCTTCGAGATGAGGTCGCGCCACATCCCGTGGCTGCGTTCCCGGTCTTCGCCGTCGAAGAGGAGCCGGGTCAACTCGGCGACGGTACCGGCATGAGCGCCGCCGGAACCGAGAACCGGACCGTCTGTCGGGGACTTGTCCGGATGAAGAGACTCATACCTGTCGTAGTGCCCGGTCTCCGGCACAGAGGGGAGATTTTCCAGGGGTGTCAGAAGGGTCATGACCCTCTCCCGTAGTCGCAGATCCGGAAGGGCGGGGATGCGTGGAGTCAGAAGATACGGACCTCCCGGTTTGCTAATCAAGCCAAATTTCTGCCAACGGTGGCCGAACTGTGGTGTCTTGGTGGTACCTCCTCGACCTCGGAAGTGCGTGACTCGCTCAACTCCGGTCCGTCGCACCGGCCTTCCCCGGGGCGGGCGGGCGCTTCTCGCACGTTGAGATACCGGGCGACAGGTTTTATTGTGGCGGTCGGCGACGGCTCGGCGGTTCCCGCGCGCAGGGGTTGAGGAGGGGGCGCTCGCATGCTTGAAAGGCCATCTATTCGGCTGGCAGGATACGTACCTGTCGGTTTCTTTTTGTGGCCGACCGGTCCGTGAAGCCAGTGCGGAGGATGTGCCGTGGCCCTGCAGGAGCGAGCGATCAGGACGAGGCGCAACATCCTGGTCGCAGCCGCCGACGTGTTCGCCGACGTCGGCTACGAGGCCGCGACCATCTCGGAGATCCTCCAGCGGGCGAACGTCACCAAGGGCGCCCTCTACTTCCACTTCGCCTCCAAGGAGCAGCTCGCCCAGGCGGTGCTGGCCGGCCAGCTGAAGTCCGTGCCGGAGTTGCCGCCACGGGAACTGGTGCTGCAGGAGGGGCTGGACTCCGGCTTCCTGCTCGCCCACCTGCTCGGCTCGGGCGACCCCATGGTGCGCGGCAGCATCCGCCTGACCGTGGACCAGGGTTCACCGCACGACGGGCTGGACCGGCGGGTGCCGATGGCCTCCTGGGTCGAGCACAACGCCGCGTTGCTCGAGCGGGCGAAGGTGAACGGGGAACTGCTGCCCCAGGTCGACGTCGAGGCGGCGGCGAAGGCGTTCGTCGCCGCGTTCACCGGGGCGCAGGTGCTCTCCAAGATCATGAACGATCATGCCGACCTGGTCGAACGGGTGGTCGACCTCTATCGGCACCTGATGACCAGCATCGCGGTTCCCGCGGTGCTCGTCCGCCTGGACATGTCCCTCGACCGGGGCAGGCGCGTCTACGAGGAGGCCATGGAGCTGCGCCGGGAACCGCAGGAGGCTCCGGCCGTCGGCTGAACGGGGTCTGTCCGCGGGCCACGGCCGTCGGCACCCGCCGGGCGCCGGGGCGGCGGACATCGCTGCCCTGGGCGCGTCGCCACGCCACACCGTGATGCAGGACCGACCCAGGGAGCACACCGATGGAACAGACCGCGTGCCCTTACGCCTTGGACCTCACGGGTCAGGACCACATGGGGGAGGCCGCGCTGCTGCGCGCGCAAGGACCCGCCGTACAGGTGGAGTTGCCCGGCGGGGTGCTCGCCTGGGCCGTCGTCCGGCAGAGCTGCGTGGAGCGGCTGCTGACCGACCCGCGTGTCTCGCGCAGCGCCCGCCTGCACTGGCCGCCGTTCATCGAGGGGAAGATAACCGAGGAGTGGCCCCTCTACCCGTGGGTCGCGAACGAGAACATGCTGTTCGCCTACGGGGAGCACCACACCCGGCTGCGCCGGCTGGTGGCCGGGGCGTTCACCGCGCGGCGCTCCGAGACACTGCGTCCGCGCGTGCAGGAACTGTCGGCCGAACTGCTCGGCAAGCTGGCCGCCCTCCCGCCCGGTACGCTCGTCGACTTGCGTACCTCCTATGCGGAGGTGCTGCCGCTGCGGGTCATCTGCGAGCTGTTCGGTGTCCCGCAGGGGGCCGAGACGGACGCCCTGTCCGCGGCGTTGAGCACGGTGTTCAGTTCCACCGTCACCGGTGCGGAGATGGAGGCGGCGCGGCTGGAGGCCTTCGGGCGGCTCGCCGCCCTGGTGAAGGCCAAGCGGGAGCGGCCGGGCGACGACCTCACCAGCTCGCTGATCGCGGCCCGTGACCACGGCGACCGCCTCACCGAGGACGAACTGCTGGGCTCCCTCTTCATGTTCATCGCCGCCGGCCAGGACACCACCGCCACCCTCATCACCAATGCGGCCGGCGCCCTGCTGACCCACCCCGAGCAGCTCGAACACGTGCGTGCGGGCCGGGCGACCTGGGCGGACGTGGTCGCCGAGACCATGCGGGTGCACACGCCCGGGGCGTACGCGCCGATGCGGTTCGCCGTCGAGGACATCGACCTCGACGGTGTGAGGATCCGCAAGGGAGACTGCATCCTGGTCAACTTCGCGGCGGGAGGCCACGAGACCGACCGGCACGGGCTGGACGCGCACCGCTTCGACCTGCTGCGCGGAACCGACCGCGACATCCTCGGCTTCGGCCACGGACCTCACCGCTGCCTCGGCGCACCGCTCGGCGAGATCGAGGCCGCCTCCGCCCTATCCCGGCTCTTCGGCCTGTTCCCCGACGTGGAACTGGCCTGCCTCCCTGAGGAGTTGGCTCCCCTGCCCACCTTCATGCTGAACGGATACCGCTCGCTGCCCGTGGTGCTGCGGCCGTCGGCGTCCTGAGGCGCGCAGGCGGGGGTGCACGGCTGAAGTCCGCTGCCCGCCGAGGGCGGCGGACTTCCGTGCGTTCACCGGCCCTTCTCACCCTCGACGGTCAAACCAGGCACGCGGTTTGCCAGACGCCCTTCGGGGTTCACCGGCCGGGTGGGGCGGGGAATTTGAGCAGCCCTCGGTGTTTTCTTCCTGTCGGCTCGTCAGGTCTTGCCGCATCGGAGGCCCATAAACATACTGAACACGCGGTTAGAGAGGGCCGAGGGGTGTGGGCTCGGGCGCCGCGCAGGCCCAGGAGGAGAGCGTCATGGTCAAACAGGTACGGGCGGCTCGCACGCGGCAGGCACTCATCCGCGCGGCGGCGGAAGCCTTCGCCCACGACGGATACGCCCGTGCGTCCCTGCCCGCGATCAGCAAGCGGGCCGGGGTGAGCGCCGGCGCTCTGCACTTCCACTTCCCGAGCAAGGACGCCCTCGCCGGTGAGATCGAGAGTGCTGCCGCGCGCACGGTGGAGGAGATGACCGAGCGCTGCCGGTCCACGGACGGCAGCGCGCTCGGTGTGCTCGTGGCCGGGATCCGCCAGCTGGTCGTCGCGTTCGCGGCCGACCCGGTCATGCGGGCCGGATTCACACTGGGCGGCGACCCCGGGCGGGACGGCGGTGCCACGGTGCTGGAATCGTGGCACGGCTGGGTGCGCGACGTCGTCGTCCAGGCCCAGCAGGCCGGGGAGCTGACGGAGGGTCTCTCACCCGACTGCGTGGCCGGGGCCGTCGTGGCCGCGACGGTCGGTTTCGAGGTGCTCGGCAGCAGGGAGAGGGACTGGCTCTCCAAGGAGCGCATGGTGGAGTTCTGGACCTGTCTGCTGCCGCGGCTGGCGACCGTGCCCGGCGGGGACCTCGCCCGGGTGCTCGAGGCCGAGCCGACGGGCGACCGCGGCACCGAGACCACCATGGCCGGTCTGTAGCACGGCAGCGGTCTCACCCACCGGTCGGGGCCAACGGCCGGCCGGTTCCCGCCAGTTGGGGTGTTCTGGATCACGTGGCGTCGTTTGAGTCCCGGGGTGGGGCACCTCCGGTACCGAGGCGTGACGACCAGTGCCCGGATGCGAAGATGAGGCACCATGACCGCAGGGTGGTGTTCTCGCACGGTGCGGGCCGCGGTGTTCGCGGCCGTATGCGTGCTGCTCGCCGCCCTGGGGCACGTCGTGATGTCCGGTCAGCATGTGCCCGGGTGGGTCCTGACCGGGGGCCTGGCCGTGACCGGTGCCGCCGGGTGGTCCCTGGCGGGCCGTGAGCGCGGGCTCCCGCTCATCGTGACGGTCGTGGTCGCCGCGCAGACGGTGCTGCACGAGGCGTTCTCGCTCGCCCAGCCGGCAGCCACGGGCCCGGCCGCCATGGACATGGGGCCGATGCACATGGACTCCGCGGCCAGGGATGCCATGGGTTCCATGGGGGGCATGTCCACGGGCGCCATGGACCACATGCCTCACACGGGGCACTCCCTGGGCGGCGGGTCGACCTCGTTCGCGATGCTCGCCGCCCACCTGCTCGCCGCGCTGCTGTGCGGCCTGTGGCTGGCACACGGCGAGAGGGCCGCGTTCCGCGTCCTGCGAGCCATGGCCGCCCGGCTCGCCGCTCCGCTGCGGCTGTTGCTCGCCCTGCCCGTCACACCCGACCGGCCACGTCCGCGCGTCCGCCGCCGGCACTCGCGGCGGACGCCGCGTCTCCTGCTCCTCGTCCACTCGATCATCTCTCGGGGTCCGCCCGCCGGGATCGCTGTCGTCTGACGACAGCCGGTTCCCCGAGGCCGCCCTGCGCGCCTCGGGCGTCGGTCGAACGCGCGCCCGCCGCACCCCCGCGTGGGCGCCGTACGGCCGGACCCCCTCCACCCGGACCGCCGGCGCCCCACCGTGCCCGCGGCCCGGATCCCGGATGACCCGAGAAGGACACCAGGTGATCACTCCTGCCCTGCCCACCTCGCGTGAGGACCTCGCCAGCAGCGACCAACCGGCGTCGACCGACGAGTCGATCACCGCGTGGGCCCTTGCGGCCCGGGGCGGCGACCCGTGTGCGGTGGAGCGTTTCGTGCGCGCCCTGCACCGCGACGTCCAGCGCTACGTCGCCCATCTGTGCGCCGACCATCAGGCCGTGGACGACCTGGCCCAGGACACGTTTCTGCGTGCGCTCGGCAGCCTGCACCTCTTCGAGGGCCGTTCCTCGGCGCGCGCCTGGCTGCTGTCCATCGCGCGCCGGGCTGTCATCGACAGTTACCGGTACGCCGCCGCCCGGCCCCGGCTGTCCGACGTCCCCGACTGGCAGCTGGCCGTGGAACTGGCCCAGCCGCGCGACCTGCCCGGCTTCGACGAGGGCATCGTCCTGCTGGATCTGCTGGCAGCGCTGCCGGACGAGCGCCGCGAGGCGTTCGTGCTCACCCAGTTGGCCGGCCTGCCCTACGCGGAGGCGGCCGAGGCCAGCGGCTGCCCGGTGGGCACGGTCCGCTCCCGGGTGGCCCGGGCACGCGCCACGCTGATCGATCTGCTGGACGCCGCGGGCAACCCCCACGTCCTCGGTGCACCGGAGGAGGACGAGCCCGCCGCCGCGGTGGCCTGAGTCCGCGCCGACGGTGCCGTGCCCCCCGGAAACGGCCGGCACCCTCGGCGCTCCCGGTTCGGCGTCCGTCTGCTCTACGCACCGAACGCCTGGACCACCCCGCGGCACTCGGGCGCCCCGTACCGCACCGACGGCGCCGGATCCTCATGTCCCGCGCCGGGGCCGCCCGGCTGGGCCGTCCGGTCCACCGCGACGACAGGCCGAGCCGCTTCGGGCGACGCCGACGCCATGTCCCCTAACGTGACGATCATGACCGGCGAGAAAGAGCTGCAGAAACTGCTGAACGGCATGCGTCCGGAGCTGAATCCGGGCCGCTATGTGTTCACCACCGTCGAGGGGAGCGTGCCCTCCGGCGTGGACCCCGTGGTGACGGTCGCCGAACCGGAGGGCCTGACGGTGGTCGCACGGCTGGAGGAGGCGGACGCGGCGGGGATGGCGTACGACTACGTCGCGGCCTGGATCACCTTGCGGGTCCACTCCGCGCTGGAGGCGGTGGGGCTCACCGCCGCGGTCGCGCGGGAACTCGCCGACGCCGGCCTGAGCTGCAACGTCGTCGCCGGTTTCCATCACGACCACCTCTTCGTGCCGTACGTGCACGCCGAGCGGGCGGTGGCCGTCCTGGAGGGGCTGTCGGGCCGCTCCACCTGAGCCGGCGCGCGAGTCGCGCGTACACGGGTCCGGGCGTTTTCCCCGACCTCGGACGCACCCGTCTCCGGAGGGTGTGGACCGGGCGCCGTCGGTCGCGGTGGTGCCCGCAGGCACATCCCGGAAGGGCCCGGTCGTGCGCACCGGGTGATGGCCTCGCTCCCGGCTGTGTAGGCGCGCGACCCGGGGTACCCGACGGACATGGCGAAGCTGCATCTTCCAGGGCACAAGGATCATCACGGTAACGACGAGGCGCAGGCGCCCGCGGTACCGGCGCCGGAGGAGGCCGGGCCCGGCCCCGAGGTCGAGCGGCGGGCCCCGGACGCGCCGACGAAGCTGCCCAGACAGGCCTGGGGCAAGGTACTCAAGGGCTCGCTGCGCGAGTTCAAGGACGACGAGCTGACCGACCGGGCCGCCGCGCTGACCTACTACGCCGTGCTGTCCCTCTTCCCGGCACTGCTGGTGCTGGTGTCCCTGCTCGGCATCACCGGGAAGTCCGCCACGGACAAGGTGCTGAACAATCTCAAGCACCTCACCCCCGGACCGGCCCGCGACATCATGACCCGGGCCGTCGAGCAGCTGCAGGGCAGCTCCGGCACCGGATCCGTCCTCGCCGTCGTCGGGGTGGCGCTCGCGATCTGGTCGGCCTCCGGCTACGTAGCCGCGTTCATCCGCGCCGCCAACGCGGTCTATGACGTCCCCGAGGGCCGGCCGGTCTGGAAGATCCTCCCGGTACGCCTCGGCGTGACGGTCGTGCTGATGGTCCTCGCCGTGATCAGCGCGCTGATCGTGGTGTTCACCGGTGGCCTGGCCCACCAGGCCGGTCAGGCGATCGGGATCGGCGACACCGCGCTGACGGCGTGGTCGATCGCCAAATGGCCGGTCCTGGTCCTGCTCGTCACGGTGATGGTCGGGATCCTGTACTGGGCCAGCCCGAACGCCAAGGTGAAGGGATTCCGCTGGATCACCCCGGGCAGTTTCCTGGCCCTGCTCATCTGGATGATCGCGTCCGCCGGATTCGCGCTGTACGTCGCCGGGTTCGCCTCCTACAACAAGACCTACGGCACCATGGCCGGCGTCATCGTCTTCCTCGTCTGGCTGTGGATCAGCAACCTGGCGATCCTGCTGGGCCTGGAGTTCGACGCGGAGACCGTGCGCCAGCGGGCGATCGCCGGCGGGTACCCGCCCGAGGCGGAGCCGTACGTCGAACCGCGCGACACGCGCACCTGGGACGAGGAGGACGTGCGCCGGCTCGGCGATGCGTGAGCGGTCCGGTGGTCGCGTCGCGGACCGTGGTCACCCGAGGGGCATCCCGAGTGCATCACCGGCCCCGGCCGCGGCGGCCAGGCTCGGCTGAAGCCGCCGGGCCGCGTTGAGGTGGTCGACGGTCCAGATGATGCGTACGGCCGTGTCGGAGGCCCGTCCGTCGTCGTCGCGCAGGTCGTGGCGGACCGAGTCGACCAGGCTCGCCTCGGCCGCGGGATTGCGCGGCAGCGGATCCCGGACCGCGGAGTGACCGGTCAGGCTCACGGCGAGATCCCGGTACCAGCCGGACACCCGGCCCGCTGCGCCCAGCAGCACCAGGCGCGCCTCGGCCCGGTCCGTGCCCGCGTGCAGCTCGCCCGCGCGCTGCCACAGCCCGAGCACCGCGTCCGCGGCGAGCCGCAGCCCGACGATGCCGGTGACCAGGGTGGTGATGTCCGCCAAGGAGACCGGTTTCGCGCCGCGTTCGGCCAGGAAGCTGCGGAAGGCGTCGTCGAGCCTGCGCGCGGCGGCCGCCGCCTCGCGTCCCTCCTCCAGGGGAGCGTCCGCCGCCGAGGGCCTTGCACCGCAGCGGCCCACGGCGTACTCGACGGCGCCCGCCAGATAGCGGGCGCTGCCGGTGTAGGCCTCGGCGAGTGCCCGGTCCATGGCGGCAGCGGCGCCACGCGGCCAGAAGAACAGGCCCACGAGCACACTGACGGCACAGCCGATCCCGATGTCCTGGATCCGCAGCAGCACGATGTGCCAGTTGGGGTTGTGGCCGATGTTGAACAGGATCGCCAGCGTGACGGTGAAGGCCGCCTGACCGGCGGCGAAGGACACGGCGGCCGGTGCGATGCCGGCGATCAGCACCGCCACCGGCAGCAGGAACCACAGCGCGGTGCCATGGTGGCCGATGAGCTGCAGCAGCCCGGCGCCGATGACGGAACCGACGATGGTCCCGCCGAGCGCACGGATCGCGTTCTGCCCGGTACTGAGGGCGTTCGAACGCAGCACCGACAGGATTCCGAGCAGCACCCAGAACGAGTGCTGAACGCCGGTCAGCTCCACCAGGGTGACCGCGATGCCCAGACCGACCGCGCCGCGCAAACTGTTGTGCAGCCACACCGAGTTGGGCCGCAGGTGGGCGAAGGCCCGCTCGCGCGCCGCGGCCAGCGGCTGGGCCGGGCCGCCCGGTTCCAGGCCGAGCAGCCGCTCGGGCCAGTTGCGCCGTTCCGCCGCTGCCGCCAGATCCACGTTGTCCGCGATCCGGAGGGCCGCGAAACCCAGTTCCTGGGCGCGGAAGGACAGATCCAGGGTCGCGATGAAGGCGCGGACCTCCGGCTCCGTGCTCGGACCGGGCAGGCGCATCGGAAGCAGGGCGGTGGCGCTGCGCTCCATGCGGCTCATGGCCGTACGCAACCGCGTCGTCGCCGCGCGCAGCGCGTCGGGAGAGCCGCGCGGTGCGTCCAGCAGGTCGGCGGTCCGCTCCAGCACGGAGGCTGCAGCCAGCCGCACCGCGCGGGCCTCGGGGTCGCAGAGCGGATGACCGTCCGACGGGGGAGCGCTGTCGGCCACGATCGCGCTGAGCCAGGTCAGCTCGTCGACCAGGCGTACCAGCGCACGCGAGCTGGTGGACAGCCCCGTGGGCCGGTAGGGGGTCCCCTCGAAGGCGCTGCGCAGGCCGGCCGTGGCGACGGCGGTCGCGTCGGCGGCCTCCTTGCATGTCCGCACGCTCGGCGCGCCGGTGTCCTCCGCCAGGTGCGACGCGTCGGTGCGCAGCTGTGCCGCGGCCGCCCGGCAGACCCGGGCGGCGGGCGCGCTCAGCGGATCCGCGGTGGGGCGCGGCCACAGCAGCGAGACGGCGAGCAGGGCGCCGGCCGAGGCGAGTCCCGCGCCGGCCAGCCGCTCGGGCAGCTGCGACAGCGGCGCCGGCGTGGTCACCGGCAGCACGAAGGCGAGGAGCAGCGCGGTCGACGCCCCGGCGAGCACGGAGCTGACGACCCCCGCGAACAGCACGAGGAAGCCGACCACGACCGTGGCGGTGACCGCGATCCAGTTCTCGTGGGACGCGAGGGTGCCGAGGCAGATGAGCACCAGCCAGGCCACGGCGAGGCCCACATGGGCGCGCAGCCGCTGCACCATCGGCCCGGTGAACTCGACCAGCAGCAGCATGGCGAAGGAGCCGAACGCCGCGTAGGTCGCCATCGGCGGCGAGTGGAACACCTGATTGGACAGCGCGAACAGCGTCGGCATCACCACGGCGGTGCGGGCCGCCCTGCGGGTGGCGGCGAGCTCGGGGTCGTGCGCCCGCAGCCATGCCGGAGCCTTTCCCAGCAGGTTGGAGCCAGGTGCTGCCTGCATCCGCCGCGACCTTCCGTCCGGGAGTGCCCGCGCGTCCACCGATTACCGAGTATCCGTTCCCGTGTCCGGGCAGTCGACATCGCACGGACGTGACGGCGTCGCGCATCCCCGGGCCAGGGCGTCGCGCATCCCCGGACCAGGCGAAGGGAACTCACCCATGCGCATCGATGTCACAGGACGCACCGCCCTGGTCACCGGCTCGACGCAGGGCATCGGTGCCGCCATCGCGATCGTCCTCACCCGGGTCGGCGCACGCAAGTCGCTCAAGCAGGCATCGGCCCCCCGCACCGGGGCGCGGCTCATCGACGGCGGGTACGTCGACTCGACCCTGCCTGATCGGTGGAGGGCCACCAGGTGACCGGCAGGGTCCTCGGCCCGCGGATGAGGCCCTCGCGCTGGAACTCGATCTCGTCGGCGGGTACCGCGAGCCGGACACCGGGGAGCCGGTCGAGCACGGCCTTGATCATGACCTCGGCCTCCATGCGGGCCATCAGGGCCGCCAGGCAGAAGTGGGGGCCGTGGCCGAAGGCGAGATGCGCGGCACCCTCCCGGCGGAAGTCCAGTACGTCGGGTTCGGGGAAGACCTCGGGATCGCGGTTCGCGGCGACATAGGCGTTGTACACGACCTCGCCCTTGCGGATGAGATGGCCGCCGATCTCCACGTCCTCCGTGGCGATGCGGGGGATCCCGACACCGTTGCGGTGGGGAACGAAGCGGTACAGCTCCTCGACGGCTCTGGGCAGCAGCGCGGGATCACGGTGCAGCTGCTCGAGTTGCTCCGGGTGGGTCAGCAGCGCGTACATCATGGAGCCGCTGTTGTTGCGCACCGCGTGACCGCCGCTGACGTAGATGGCCATGGCCAGGGAGATTGCCTCGTCCTCGGTGATCTCGCCCGCGGCGGCGGCCTGGGCCAGCACCCCCGCGAGATCGTCCCGGGGCTCGGCGCGGCGGCGTCGCAGGAGCTCGACGACACGGCCGCGGGTCGCCCGGCGCGCCGCCTGATGGCGTTCGCCCCCGTCGGCGGCCTTGGACAGCAGCGCCTCGGAGTTCCCGGCCCACTGGTGCCAGTCGTCCTCGTCCGCGCCGAGGAAGAAGCAGACGACGGCGATCGGGAAGGGGGTGTGCAGATGCTCCATGAGGTCGCCCGGAGGGCCGGCCTTCTCCATCGCGTCGAGCATCCGCTGCGCCGTGCGCTCCGCCATGGGGCGCAGCCTCTCCATGCTCCTGGCGGTGAACGCCCGGGCCACGACCCTGCGCAGCCGGGTGTGCCGGGGCGGGTCGATGTACTGCAGACCGGCTGTCTGCGACGCCACGGCCTGCGGCGCCATGCTGGTCACCTCGCGCCCCACGACCTGCTCGCGGGAGAAGCGCGGGTCGGAGGTGACGAAGCGGACGTCCTCGTAGCGGGTGACCAGCCACGCGTGCCCGGAGCCGTACGGCAGCGCGATCCGGGTGATCGGCTCGTCGCGGAGCACGTCGTCCAGGAAGGGATCGGGTTCCAGTGCGGGCAGGTCGTCGACGGGCCAGGACCTCACCTGCGGGTCGGGCGGTGTGGACGGGGGGCCGAGGGTCATGGCGCATCACTCCTGAATGTCCCGTTTCCCGAGTGCGGAGCCCGGGATGAGCGGCCGTGCGTCAGCAGGTCCCGTGTTCCACACCGGTGAACCCGGGCGGAGATCCGTTCGCGAGCGGGTGTGTCCGCCGTACGAGCACGCGTTCCAGCCGTGGCGCCGGGTGGTCCCCGCCCGGTCGGGTCCTCGGCTCGTGCTCTCGCCCGTCGTCGTTTCCGCTGCCTCGTCCGGACGGCCGGAGCGGCCTGCCACCGTCGGCCACGCTCTGTCCCTTCTCTGTCCTTCTCCGTAGCGTGCCGCAGGCGCCGAGGGCCCGCACGCCGGAGCCCCTCCCGCCTCAGGTGGTGCCCGACCGGGGCAAGCATGTGCATGGGCTCTACTGCGGATGCCGCTGGTGTATGTGTTTCCCCCATGGCCGAGCCGGCCGGGGGAGCCAACGATGTGCGTCATGCGCCCCAGTCGACGAACCACTCTTCTGTCCGCCGCCCTGCTGGCAGCGGCCGCTGTCACCCCCGCGACCGCGGCCCGCTCCGACGACGGTCCCCCCGGTCGGCGCCGGCTCACCGTGCCCGGTGCCGACCGGCAGCAGATCTCCCGCCACGACGACCTGACGACGAGCGCCCTCGTCGGCACGCCCTACACCGACGCCGCCGACTGGGCCGGACTCACGGCCCAGGGCACCCGCAACCCCTCCGGCGTGCCCGGCGTGCAGATCGACGGCTGCTTCCCCGGCTCCTCGCGCCTCAACACCACGCACGGCTGGAACCTCGACGCCCAGTTCGTCATCCGGCTGCCCGAGCACTGGAACGGCAAGCTGGTCGTCACCGGCGCCCCGGGTGTCCGCAAGCAGTACTCGATGGACACCCTCGTCTCCGACTGGGTGCTGGCCCAGGGGTACGCGTTCGCCGCCACCGACAAGGGCAACTGCGGCCCGGACTTCTACACCGACGGCGACCGTCCCGGCGACGCCCTCACCGAATGGCACCGGCGCACCACCCAGCTGACCAGGGCGGCCAAGGCGGTGGTGGCACAGCACTACGGACACGCCCCGCGCCGCACCTACATGACCGGGATCTCCAACAGCGGCTACCTCACCCGCTGGCAGCTGGAGAACCACCCCGAGCTCTACGACGGCGGTGTCGACTGGGAGGGCCCGCTGTGGCGGCCCGACGGCCCCAACCTGCTCACCTTCCTGCCCACCGCCGTCGCCCGCCAACTGGGCCGGGCCGACGACGCGGACATGTACGCGGCCGGCTTCGCACGCGGCTCGGAGTTCCTGTGGCCCTACCACGAGAAGGTGTACTGGGGCCTGACTCAGAAGATCTACCGCGCCGAGCTCGACCCCGGCTACGACCCCGGCTGTCCCGGCGCCTCGGCCGGTGCGACCCCCGAGGAGATCCTCGCCCCCTGCCCCTCCGACGCCGCGTACGACTACGCCGCACGGCCCCGCCCGGTCCACGACGCGGTCGCCCGGATCGCGCTCACCGGCCGCATCGGGAAACCGATGATCACGCTGCACGGCACCCTCGACGCACTGGTGCCCATCGCCGTCCAGTCCGACGTCTACGCACGGATGGTCGCCGAGCAGGGCCGGTCCGCCCTGCACCGCTACTACCGGATCGAGGGCGGCACCCATGTCGACAGCCTCTACGACACCTACCCGGACCGGCTGCGGCCGATCCTGCCCTGCTACCGCGCCGCCTTCACGGCGCTGACGGCCTGGGTGGAGCGCCACGAGGAGCCCCCGGCCGGCGGGACCGTCCCCCGGCCGCGCTCCGGCGATCTGGTCAACACCGGTTCGCTCACATGAGGTCGGCAGTCGCCTGCGCCAGGATCTCCTGGGCGATCGCGAGCGCCTCGGTGCGGTCCTCGGGGACGAGGCCGATCCGGGTGCGCCGGTCCAGGAGGTCCGCCGCGTCGAGGGCGCCCTCGTGCAGGGCGGCCCACACGAGTTCGGCCCGGGTGACCGGATGTCCCGGCAGGACCGGTTCGGCCAGGGCCGGGTCCCGCTCCGCGAGGGCGTGGACGGCCGGGGCCTCGGTGCCGTAGCGGCGCACCAGACGGCGGGGCGCCGGCAGGGCGCGCAGCCGGGCGGGTGCGGCGGCACCCACCAGCGGCAGGGCGGTGGTGGGGGAGGGGCGGGTGGGCAGGCCACGAGCGTCGGTGGCGGCGTCCACGGCGTCCTGCGCCATCCGCCGGTAGGTGGTGAGCTTGCCACCGACGATCGTGGTGACGCCGTCGGACGAGGTCAGGACCGCGTGCCGGCGCGAGATGTCGGAGGTGCGGGCCGGCGCGCCACCCGGGCCGTCGTGCCCGGTGGTGTCCAGCAGGGGGCGCAGCCCGGCGAAGGCGCCGACGACCTCGTCGCGGCGTACCGGCGTGTCCAGGACGGACCCGAGCACGTCCAGCAGGAAGCCGATGTCCGTCTCGGGAACCTCAGGGACGTCGGGGATCGCCCCGTCGACCGGCTCGTCGGTGAGGCCGACGTAGACCCGGCCGTCCCCCTGGGGCAGGACCAGGACGAAGCGGTTGGTCTCGCCGGGGATGGGGATGTGCAGGCCGGCCGGCAGGAGGCCGAGCCGCTCCGAGCGCAGGACCAGATGGGTGCCGCGGGAGGGCCGGATCCGTATGCCGTCGACGAGGTCGCCCGCCCATACCCCGGTGGCGTTGATCACGGCGCGGGCGCGGATCTCGCCCTCCTCGCCGGTGAGTTCGTCACGGACGCGGGCGCCGGCCCCGGTCAGCTCCAGTACCCGGATCCGGGTCAGCACCCGCGCACCGTGCGCGGCGGCGGTCCTCGCCAGGGCGGTCACCAGCCGGGCGTCGTCGGTGACCCGGCCGTCCCAGGACAGCAGCCCGCCGCGCAGCCCGTCCGCGCGCACCGAGGGCGCCAGGTGCCGGGTCTCGGTCCCCGACAGACGGCGCGGGGCGGGCAGGACCTGCCGCGGGGTGCGCGCGGCCAGCCGCAGCATGTCGCCGGCCCGGAACCCGGCCCAGGCCAGCGAGGCCTGAGCCCGTGACACCAGTGGCGTCAACGGCAGCACGAACGGCTGGGCGACCACCAGGTGCGGGGCGGTGCGGGTCATCAGCACCCCACGTTCGACCGCGCTCTCGTGGGCGACGTCGAACTGCGCGGAAGCCAGATAGCGCAGCCCGCCGTGGATGAGCTTGGAGCTCCAGCGGGAGGTGCCGAAGGCCAGGTCGTGGGCGTCGACCGCGACGACGTCCAGTCCGCGGGCGGCCGCGTCCAGAGCGGCCCCGGCCCCCGTGGCGCCGAGCCCGACGACCAGGACGTCGGCCATCCTGCCGTCCACCGCCTCGGCCAGTTCCCGGGTACGGCGACCCGGGCCGAGGGACGAGCCGGGTACTGCCTCGGTGTGGCTCATGGCGTCAGGGTCCTCTCCAGAAGGGTGCGCAGCTCGCCGAGGAAGGCCGAGGAGTCCAGTTCAGGGTCGTCCTCGTCGGTCATCGTGCGCAGGGACAGGGTGAAGGACTGCACGATCAGCAGCAGCGCGCGGGCCTGCCGCTCGGTGTGGGCGGTACGCACCGAGCCGTCCGCGTGGCCCTCGCGCAGCGCGTCGGTCAGCAGCGCCAGCAGCGCCTGCTGGCTCGCCCCGCGCCGGTCGAGCACGTAGGGCAGCAGCAGTTCGGGATCGACGTCGACGATCTTGCGGAAGAGGGGGTGTGCGCGGAACGCCTCCACCCCCGCCACCAGGCCCTCCACGATCCGGGTGCGCGTGTCCGTCCCGGAGGCGGGCTCCGGTATGGCGCGGGTGGCCACGTCGATCCACTCGCGGGTCATCAGGTCGCCCACAAGGGTGCGCAGGTCGGGCCAGCGCCGGTACAGGGTCATCCGGGAGACGCCGGCGCGGCGGGCCACGTCGGCGAGGGTGGTGCGGCGGACCCCGACGGCCAGCACACAGTCGCGCACCGCGTCGAGTACGTGATCGCTGTCCGAGCCGTTGTGACGAATAGGCGTCATGTGTCACAGTGTAACGCCCCGGGGGCCGGGCGGAGACGACGCCGCGCGAACCGAGCACACCGACCTGTGAGGACGACCCTTCGATGGACATGCTGTGGAACGGCTGGGGCGACCCGGCCAAGGCGGCACCGCTGCCCGACACGGTGACCGGACTGCTGCGCGACCTGCTCGGCGTCAAACCCCGCACCACGCCGGCGCTCGCCCTGGAGGACATCCGCCTGCCCGAGCCCACGGCCGACCCCGCCGCCCTGAAGGCGCTCGCCCAGGCCGTCGGCGGCGACGAACACGTCCGTACGGACGCGGAGAGCCGCATCCGGCACACCCGCGGCAAGTCCACGCCCGACCTGCTGCGCCTGCGCGCCGGAGACGTCTCGGACGTCCCGCAGGCCGTGGTCCTGCCCGCCTCCCACGACGAGGTCATCGCCGTACTGAAGGCCTGCGCCGCGCACGCTCTGGCCGCCGTGCCCTTCGGCGGCGGCACCTCCGTCGTGGGCGGACTCGCCCCCGAACGGAGCGCCTTCGTCGCCCTGGACCTGCGCCGCATGAACGGCCTGCTCGACCTCGACCCGGTCTCCCGCACCGCCGTCCTCCAGCCTGGCCTGCGCGCCCCCGACGCCGAAGCCCTGCTCGCCCGACAGGGCTTCACCCTCGGCCACTTCCCGCAGTCCTACGAGTGGGCCACCATCGGCGGCTTCGCCGCCGCCCGATCCAGCGGACAGGCCTCGGCCGGATACGGCCGCTTCGACGAGATGGTCCTCGGCCTCACCCTCGCCACCCCCGAGGGAACCATCGAGACGGGCCGCGCTCCCCGTTCCGCCGCCGGACCCGACCTGCGTCAACTGATCCTCGGCTCCGAGGGCGCCTTCGGTGTCATCACCTCCGTCACCGTACGCATCCGCCCGCTGCCGGAGGTACGCGTCTACGAAGGCTGGCGGTTCGCCTCGTTCGAGGAGGGAGCCGCGGCCCTGCGCCGGCTCGCCCAGGACGGACCACGGCCGACCGTGCTGCGCCTGTCCGACGAGACCGAGACGCTCATCGGCCTCGCCCAGCCCGAGGCCATCGGCGCAGGGTTGGCGCAGAGCGACGCCGGCTGCCTTGCGATCACCGGCTACGAGGGCACGGCCGAGGACACCGCGCAGCGTCGTGAGCGGGCGGCGGCCGTACTGAGCGCCTGCGGTGGCACCCTGGCCGGAGCCGAACCCGGCGAGCGCTGGGCCCACGGCCGCTACTCCGCGCCCTACCTGCGCGACGCCCTGCTCGATGTGGGAGCCTTCGCCGAAACACTGGAGACCGCCGCCTTCTGGTCCCGCATCCCCGACCTGTACACCGCGGTCCGCGCCGCCCTCACCGACACCCTCACCCGGACCGGCACCCCGCCCCTGGTGATGTGCCACATCTCCCACGTGTACGAGAACGGTGCCTCGCTCTACTTCACCGTCGTCAGCGCCCAGGGCGACGACCCCGTCGCACACTGGACACCGGCCAAGCACGCCGCCAACGACGCCGTACTCGCCGCCGGCGGAACCATCACCCACCACCACGGGGTGGGCACCGACCACCGCGACTGGTACGTCAGGGAGGCCGGACCGCTCGGCGTGGAAACCCTGCGAGCCGTCAAGCGGCGGCTGGACCCCGACGGCCTCCTCAACCCCGGCGTCCTGCTGCCCACCGACTGACCCACCCCACCCGGCCGTTCCGCCCCTACCGTCACCGCCCGGAGGCACACCGATGCGACAGTTCACCGCCGTCGTCAACCCGACCGCGGGCGACTCGACCGGGGCGGCGACACTGCTCCACGTGGCCCGCCTGCTCCGCGAGGCCGGGGCCGAGCTGGAGACGGAGTACAGCAACAGCCTCGCGCACGCCCAGGACATCGCCCGGCAGGCCGGGGAACGCGGCCGGGTGGTGCTGGCGGTCGGCGGCGACGGCATGGCCGGCGGCATCGGCGGAGCGCTCAGCGGCACCGGGACCGTCCTCGGCCTGGTACCCGCCGGACGCGGCAACGACTTCGCCAGGGCGCTGGACCTGCCCGGCGAGCCCGCCGCACTCGCAGACATCCTGCTGCACGCCGAGCCCCGGCAGGTCGACACCATCGAGGTCGAGTCGGCCGTCCACCGCGGCACCGTGGTCCTGGGCAGCGTCTACGCGGGGGTCGACGCGCTGGCCAACCGGCACGCCAACCATGCCCGGCTGCTGCGCGGAGCCGCCTCCTACTACGCGGGCGGCCTGCGCGCCGTGACCACCTGGCGGCCGGCGGACTACCGGGTCACCGTCGACGGTGAGGAACACGCACACCGCGGCTACACCGTCGTGGTCGCCAACTCCCCCTACTACGGCTCCGGCCGGCTCATCGCCCCCGGCGCACGGGTCGACGACGGACTGCTCGACGTGGTCATGATCCGGGAGGCGCCGCGCCGGCTCTTCTTCGCCCTGATGAACGAGCTGAAGACGGGCGCCCACGTCCACCGGCCCCAAGTGCGGGTCCTGCGCGGGAAGGAACTCCGCATCGAGGCGTCCCGACCGGTCCCCTACGGAGCCGACGGCGAGGTGGAGGCCACGTTGCCGGTGACGGTCCGGGTACGGCCCGCCGACCTGCCCGTGCTGTGCCGGCCGGCCGCTGACGGCCCGGACGAGCCGCACGGCGGAGGCGGCCACTGAGGCTCCCGAACGCTTCGCCGAGATGCGGAGGGTTCCCTCAGGTCCGCGTCTCCGCCTCCCACCGGTCGGGTCCCACGCCGCGCCAGTCGATGAGCGGCGAGTCGGCCACTTCCTCCGGCTCGATCTCCAGCCCGGCCCGGCGCAGGAACTCGACCAGGTCGCGCACGCTGTGCGCCAAACCGAGGATCTCACCGTCCACCCGCACCCGCCGGCCACCGGTCGGGCAGGGCAGGTGCACGATCACGGGGCGCTTGCCGGTCATGGCTCCAGGGTCTGCCGGATCGGCCGCGGGCGCATCCGAGCACGGCGCGTTACCTCCTGACGCCCCTGGGACGATCTGTCGCGCGGTTGGGCGGCTGCCGGCCAGGGCACTCGGCGATGACGGATGACGCAAGCGAGGACCCAGCACCCGGGAGGCGCCCGTGGCGGTTCGGCATCGACTGATCAAAGCCGGCCCGGCCGCGCCGAAGGCATCACCGGGGGCTGGGGCCCTGCGGACGGGAACGCGTGGCCGACCGTGTCGAAAGTCAGGTCGAGCACTTCGCGCCCGGTTTCCGGTCCCGCATCCGCGGTCGGCGCATCCTGGCGCCCCCACCCTGCAAGCGCTCGACGGCAACCTCTCGACGGCGCCATCCACGGTGGCACGACCGCCGTCCACCAGCAGCTCGTCTTGCGCCGAAACCCGGAACCGGGCGCCCGGACCCCCGTGCGTGCGCGGTCTTTTCCTGGCCTCCGCCGGCGCCCACCCCGGCGGCGGTGTGCACGGCGCACCAGGTGCGAACGCCGCGCGGGCCGCGCTGCGCGGTCGGCGGGTCCCGGGCCTGGCGCGCGCTCAGCGCGTCCTCACCCGTCGCGACCGGACCGGTCGCAAGCGCTGACCAGCCCGCCGGCCGACGACTGCATCCGGACACCCGCAGGATCGAGAAGAGACCAGCGAACGCGACGACCGGAGACCGAGAAGACCGGAGACCGACAAAACCGGAGACCGAGGAGAGAGAACCGGGAGCACGAGACCGAAGACAGCGACACGAGGCCGAAGACAGCGAAGAGCCCGGAGCAAGGGCACCCGCCGTGCCGGGTCCGGGCACCCGGCGAGCACGACAGGGAGCGGCATGAGCGAGTACCAGGACGGCCCCGACCGCCGGCACCGACGCCCCGAGGGCGTCGACGACAAGACCGTCGAGGCCCTCGGAGCACTGTCCAAAGCGCTGGAGACGACCGAACGGGCACGTGGCCGCCTCTACGACTTCCACCAGTTGACCGGTGGCGCCGACCTCCAACTCGACCGAGCGGTGCGCCTCCTGAGGGAGGCCGGCCATCCGGAATGGGCCGACAAGGTCGAGACGGAGATCCTGGGCCGCAACGTCATCCCCGGGCACTGGACCTTCCAGATCGTCGAGGCCTACGACCGCACCTACTACCAGCCGTTCCAACAGCTCGAGAAGAGTGCGGTGAGCGAACTGGCGCAGGGACGCGACCACTTGTACGAGGCCGAGATGAAGGAGGCCCGCCGCACCCGCGGGCACCCCGACCACACGGCAAGCCCCTGATCCGGGCCCCGGAAAGAAACGGTTCCCAAGGAATCCATCACCACCGGCAGGAGGGAGGGACCCGGTGCGCAGCAGCCCTCTGAAGGGCCGGACGGTCGTGGTGACCGGTGCCGCACGCGGAGTGGGCGCCGCACTCGCGTACGAGATCGCCCGGCGCGGTGGCAGGCCGGCGCTCCTGGGACACGAGCCGGACCTGCTGGAGGAGGTCGCCGCCCGCGTGCCGGGACCGGCACTGGCGGTCGGGGTCGACGTCACCGATGCCTCGGCCCTGCGGACCGCCGCGTGCGAGGTACGCCGACGTCTGGGGCCTCCGTCCGCCGTCATCGCGAACGCCGGTATCGCCGAGGGCGGTCCGTTCGCCTCCTCGGATCCCGCGGACTGGCGCCGCGTGATCGACGTGAACCTCACCGGCAGCGCCCAGACGGCCCGGGCCTTCCTGCCGGATCTGGTCGTCACGGCCGGCTACTACCTGCAGATCGCCTCCCTGGCGGCCCTCGGTTCCGCGCCCCTGATGAGCGCCTACTGCGCCTCGAAAGCAGGGGTGGAAGCCTTCGCGCACGCACTGCGGGCCGAAGTGGCCCACCAGCGCGTCGGCGTGGGCATCGCCTATCTCAACTGGACGGATACCGACATGGTGCGCGACGCCGACCGGCACGCCGTCCTGCGGGAACTCCGCGCGCACATGCCCTCGCCCGGCCGCCGGGTCCACCCCGTCGGCGTGGTCGCCGCCCAGGTCGTCCGCGGCTTGGAACGCCGTCGCACGGCCGTGTACGCGCCGCCCTGGCTGCGGCTGGTCCAGCCGGTCCGCGCGGCCCTGCCCGCTGTGGTCCTGCGGGTGTCCCGTCGCGAGCTGCCCCGCCTTCAGGCCGAGGAGCCCTTCCTCCCCACGGGACTGCTGGGCGCGGGGGGCGAGGCAGACCGTGCGGCGACCGGGCGCCACCGGTGAGCTCGGAGCACCCCCGATGCCGAAAGACCTCCGGAAGGAAAACCGATGATCATGGCCAGGAAGGAGCCGGGTGGTTCCGGCCAGCGGTTGTCCAAGCGCGACAAGGTGGCCTGGAAGAGGCACGGAACCCGCACGGAGGGGCAGGTCGAGCGGAAGATCACCCAACGCACGAAGGCCGCCGGACGCACGGTGGACGCCGCGCCCGACGACTCGCAGTACGAGGTCCGCAGCGCGAAGTCCGGCAGGTCGGCGGTCCACAAACCGTCGGCCCTGCGCAGGAAGTGAACGGACAGCACACACACCGATCTCCAGGAAGGCCGCCATGCAGACGTTCCTGCCGGATCCCGACTTCCGGCGCTCCGCCCTGCTCCTGGACCGCCGACGCCTCGGCAAACAGCGCGTCGAGGCGCTCCAGGTCCTGCGCGGTCTGACCGTGCCGGGATACGGGTGGCGGCGGCATCCCGCCGTGCGCATGTGGACCGGGTACGAGGAGGCGCTCGTCCGCTACGGCCTGGAGATCTGCCGGGTCTGGCGGGAGCAGGGGCACCAGGACAGCTGTGCCGCCTCGCTCGTCGCCGGATTCGCCGGCGCCCACCCGGGCGCTCCCGTACGCGGCCAGCCCGCCCTCGCGGCCGCCGGAGAACTTCCGCCCTGGCTCGGTGACGAGGCCTTCCACCGAAGCCACCGGTCCGCGCTCGTCCGCAAGGACCGCGACGCCTACGCCGACGCGTTCCCCGGAACACCGGACGACCTGCCGTACGTGTGGCCGCAGTCCGACCGGGAACGTGAGGACGCGCCCGCCCGCCGCTGAAGCGCGGGTGGGGCGACGGACGGGAGGAACCGTGCTGCCGGACGTACGCGCCCACCTGGGCGCCCTGCTCCTCCGTCGGGTGGCGGGCCCCGACGCGCGGGCCGTGCGCGCGCGGATCCATGACACACCCGGCGCGCGATGGTTCGGGCCCGACCGTGCCATCCGTGTCGTCCACGGCGACGCCTCCATGTTCGTCGGCGGGGTGAGCGCCCTCCTGCTGCAATCCCTGCATCCCCTCGCCATGGCGGCCGTGGCCGCGCACTCCGGTTACCGAGGGGACCCCTGGGGACGGCTGCAGCGCACCAGCACGTTCCTGGCGGTGACGACCTACGGCACGGCGGCCGACGCCCAGGCGGCCGTGGATCGGGTCCGGGGCATGCACGAGAAGGTGCGCGGGACCACGCCGGACGGAGAGCCGTATCACGCCGCTGATCCCCACCTGCTCGGCTGGGTGCACGCGGCCGAGACGGCGTGCTTCCTGGGCGCCCACGAGCGTTACGGTGCCCACCCGCTGGACCCTGCCGGCTATGACGGCTACGTCGCCGACACCGCGCGGGTCGCCGAGGCTCTGGGGGTCACCGATCCGCCCCGCGATCGCCGTGCTCTGTCCGAGCGGCTGGCCGAGTACCGGCCCGAACTCAGGGCTACCCCCGAGGCTCGGGCCGCAACACGCTTCCTGCTCTTCGAACCCCCGTTGCCGCTGCCGGTCCGTCCCCTGTACGGAGCCCTGGCTGCCAACGCCGTGACGCTTCTGCCGTCCTGGGCCCGGAGCCTGTTGCGGCTGCCCCATGTCCCGCTCGTGGAAAACCTCACGGTGCGCCCAGCGGGTCACCTGCTCATCGGGACCATCCGCTGGGCGCTGGCTCCACCGCCGCGCAGTGACTGACCGGGCCGCCGACTTCTTGGCCGGGGTCCCGGTCAGGCGTACCGAGGGCGCACCACCGCTCGCGGGAACTCAGCCGGCCGGGTTGTCGGCGCGCAGCCGCACCTGCTCCTCCAGACGCCGCAGGCTGTGGTCGAGGGCGTCGCAGACCTTCTGCTCACCCGGGTCGTGGCTCTCGTCGAAGAAGGACAGGTGCACGGTCACCTCGCTGGCGCCGCTGCCGATTCCCGCCACCTGGAGCCAGCCCGCGTAACTGCCCTGCTCGCGGGTGCCCCACTCGATCCGCATCTGGTCGTTCTCGGCGCGCAGCAGGGCGGCGGTGTCCTGGTCAGTGTCGTCCTCGTGGACGGTGACGGCCGGCGGATCCTCGGCCTGGACATGCAGCTCGTCCGGCAGCCAGGCGTCGAGCTGGTGGATGTTCGCTGCCTGATCGAAGACATGTTCGGGCTGTGCGGGCATCGTGCGGGAACGTTCGTACTCGGCCATCGCGGCACCGCCCCTCCGGTCGGAATGCGTACCCGGACCGCGTGCCCCTTTTGCCACGATCGAAAAGCCCCGGCGCCCGTCGTTCAGCGATCATGTGAAAGCTCCAGGAGTTCGGCGCAGGTGCCGCCCGCGTGCAGCAGGTCGTCGTAGGAGCCGCCGACGAGCGCGAGGATCGTGCCCCTGCGCAGCGTGAGGGAGACGCCGGCCACGCCCGGCTTGCCCTTGCCGGGTACGACCGGCGACAGGGCGGCCGGGGTGGTCCGGACGGCGACGACCGCAGTGGCGGCGATCGCGAGTGCGATACGACCGTCACCGCGAGCCAGGCCACAGCCTTTGCCGCGCCTGCCCTTCTCCATGTCCTTGATGTCCTTGCCTTTCCCCTTGCTTTTGCCGGGCCCTCGTGGGATCCCCGCTCGGTGCCGCCGCCCGGCGGTGGGGCGGCACCGGAGGTTGCTTCCCGAGGTCGGCTCGGTTCCATGACATCGCTCACCTGTGAATTGCCACAGGATCTGGACTGTTCGGGCCATGGGTTTGTTAGATTGCGCAACTACGCAACCCGGGTGGAGCCCGCGCTCGTCGGGCCGCCCGTATACCGCTGCGCACGCCCGGCCGCACACCCAATGGCCGGGCCTGTCGAGCCCGACCGTTCATGGGAGTGGGAGATGAGCGACCCGTGGGACGGCCGGGGCGGCCAGGCCACGCGCAGCCGCGGGGCCCGGGTGCCCGGACAGCGTGTGGCCGAGCCCGACGTAGCGCGCCCCGCGGGCAGCCGGGCCGCGGCAAGGGCCGCCTCCCGCTCGGGCGGTGGCACGCGGTCGAGGCGCCGGGCCCGCCCGGTGGGCCGCGGCAGGCGAGTGCTGAAGATCGTCGCTATCAGCCTGTCCCTGATCGTCGTGGTCACCGCGGGGGTCGGCTGGTGGTTCTACCAGCACCTCAACGGCAACATCCAAAGCGTCTCGCTCGACGGCAAGGGCGGCACGGAGAAGGCCGACGCCTTCGGCCGGACCCCGATCAACATCCTGGTGATGGGATCGGACGGCCGCACCAGCAAGGCGGACTGCAAGCTGGGCGGCGGCTGCTCCAGGACCGGCGTGCAGACCGGCAGCAACGCGGACGTGCAGATGGTGGTGCACATATCCGCCGACCGTTCGAACGCCACCGTGATGAGCCTCCCCCGCGACACCATGACCCGGGTTCCGGCCTGCAAGGACCGGGCGAGCGGCCAGTCCACGCCCGGCTACTACGGCCAGATCAACAGCGCCCTGCAGTACGGCCCCGCCTGCCAGGTGGCCACCGTCCACCAGCTCACCGGCATCCCCATCGACCACTTCGTCAAGCTCGACTTCTCCGGCGTGGTCAAGATGTCCGACGCGGTCGGCGGCGTCTCCGTGTGCGTCAGCGACGACGTCTACGACACCTATTCGCACCTGAAGCTGTCCAGGGGCACCCACACCCTCAAGGGCGTGGCGGCCCTGGAGTTCGTGCGCTCCCGGCACGGTTTCGGCGACGGCAGTGACCTCGGCCGTACCATCTCCCAGCACATCTTCCTCAGCGCGATGATCCGCAAGTTCAAGAGCGCGGGCACGCTCACCGATCCCACCGCCGTCTACGGTCTCGCGGACGCCGCCACCAGGGCGCTGACCGTCGACGACGGCCTGGGCAGCGTGAAGAAGCTGATCGGGCTCGCGGACGATCTGAACAAGGTGCCCACGAAGCGGATGACGTTCACGACGATGCAGACGGCGCCCGATCCGAACAACAGCGACCGTGTGGTGGTGGGCGCCGGCGCCAGGACGCTCTTCTCCACCATCGTCCAGGACCAGTCGCTGACGACCGGCTCGGGCAAGAAGTCGGCGGCGGCCTCCGCGACCGCGAAGGCCACGGCCACCGCGGCGGCCGTGCCCGCCTCGCAGATCGCCGTCACGGTCGAGAACGGCACCGCCGTCAGCGGCCGCGCCTACGCCGTCGCCACCGCGCTCACCGACAAGGGCTTCAGTTCCGCTACGACCACGGCCAACGCCCCGAGCCCCGCGACCACCACCACACTCACCTACGGCACCGGGCAGAAGGCCGAGGCCAAGACCGTGGTCAAGGCGCTCGGCCTGTCCGCCGCGCATCTGAAGCAGGGCACCGGCAGCGGCCTCACCCTGGTGATCGGCAGCGACTGGCCGAGCGGCACCAGCTACCCGGGCGGCACGTCCTCGCCCACGCCCACCGACACCGCGGCCGCCGTCTCCAACGCCCACGCCCAGACCGCCGACGAGGCCAAGACCTGCGCCAAGGTCAGCCCCTACAAGACGGTCTCTCTCCACGGGGTCGCCATGACACCGGCCCAGGCGTACACGGCGGCGCGCGGCAAGCCCGACTCCGACAACTGAACGGAGACCGGCCGGGGCGGCAACGCGCGCCCGGGGACTCGCGTAGGCCCCGCACACGAACGGGGCGGCGTACGCCGACGGGGTGTCGGTGTACGCCGCCCGGGGTGGAACGCGCTGCGGGAGGTCGTCCGCTGTCGTGGCGGTTATTTCGGGTCGCGGTTGAACTTCGAGGTCGACCAGAGGTAGCCGAGCACCGCAAGGCCCAGGCACCAGGCGACGGCGAGCCATCCGTTGTTCCAGTCGACCATCGCCGGCGCCCGCGGCGTCGCCCAGGTCGCCGAGACCGCGCGGCAGGGCGTCGGCATCCTCGGCCGCGACACCCCGGCCGGCGCCCGCCTCGAGAACATCGCACGCTTCAGCGACTTCATCAGCGAGAGCATCACCCGCGCCGCGGAGCAGGCCCGCGAAGTCCTCTCCATGAAACCCGAAACGGCCTCAGGCGGCACTGCCGAGCCGAGTGCAGATCGCTGAGGCCGTCATGACGGAGGCCGTCCTGATGGCGACAGTCACGGGAGCGCCAGGTGGTCCAGCCGGACGGCCGCACCTCTCTGGCCAGTAACGGAGCCACCCCCGTCCCGGGCCTACCGGGATGGGGGTGGGGTGCATACGTTTGTGTCCGGCATGCGCCTCGAATCGAGGCCTAGCGAGCGGTCCCGAAGTCCTGGGTCCAGTAGCTGTTGGGCTGGGCCAGGCCGACGCCTATCTCCTTGAAAGCGCAGTTGAGGATGTTGGCCCGGTGGCCGGGGCTGGACATCCAGCCCGCCATGACCTGCTCGGGAGTGGAGTAGCCGTAGGCGACGTTCTCGCCGTAGGTGCTCCAGGTGTAGCCGGCGCGGGTGATCCGGTCGCCGGGAGAGGAACCGTCGGACCCCGTGTGCGACATGTTCTGGTGGTCCGCCATGTCCTGGCTGTGTGCCTGCGCCACCTTGGTCAGGGTCGCGTTCAGGGTCACGGCCGAGCAACCGACCTTGGCGCGCTCGACGTTGACGAGCGCCACGATGCGGGCGGTGACGCCGGACGCGGTGGCGGTGGCCTTCGGGGTGCTCGGCGCGGCGGGAGTCGCGGAGGCGGGGGCGGTCGCCCCGGGAGCGCTGTGGGATGCCGTGACACTGGGCTTCGGCGGGGTGATCCGGTGCGCGCTCGGAGATCCGGTCGGCGTCTTCGACGGCACGGGAGCGGGCTCGCTGTTCCCGTCGTTCTTCCAGTGGTGAGCCCAGTGGTGAACGCGGTGGTGCTTCCGGTGGTGAGTCCGGTGATGATCACCGTTGGCGTTGGCGTTGGCGTTGGCGTTGGCGTTGGCGTTGCCGTTCGCGCTGACCGTGGCGTTCGCATTCGCGTACTGCTGCCAGTCCGGGGTCGCGTAGGTCCCGGGGCCCTCGGCCTGGTTCGCTCCACTGTCCTGCCAGTCGCCGCAGGCCATGGCGACGGTGGGTACGCCCACGGCGCTCAGGACCACAGCGGCCATGACCAACCGCCGGTAGTGCTGCTTCTTGCGATGCTTCGCCATGCGTGACCTCACCGGTAGTCGCCGAGCGCCGCCCGTCGCGGCATGCTCTGCGGGGACTCCGCTCCTGAGCTGCGGAGACTTCCTGTGGGTCGTCATTCTTAGAAGGGCTTCACAGTGAGTGCAAAGCCCCTTCGTACTACTTTGCTTCGTAGATCCGCACGGCCCTTGCCAAGGGCGGGGGAGCGTGCTGGCCCGGCTCGCGCAGCCCGTAGCGAGTGCTGTCGCCCCGTCAGAAACCCTTCGGCGGCGAGAGAACGGGCGAAAATGCCGGGCCGATGGAATGTCGTCATGCCGGACGTGGCAGATGTCTGCGCCAAGACGGACAAATCCCATATGTCGTCAGAGCGGTATCTACTATTCGGCACGCTCAGCCGTCGGAGGCGGCGTGATGGATGTCACGGAACCAAACCCTCCGGTTCTCGTCGGCGGCCCACAGGGCGATCTGTGTGCGCGAGCGAAGGCCCAGCTTGTCGCGGACCTTGTCCAGGTGCGTGGCGACCGTATGCACCGAAAGTCCGAGTTCCCCCGCGATCTGCCGGTTGGTCAACCCCGCCGCGACGAGCTCGACCACCATGAACTCCCGGGCCGTCAGCCGCCACCGCGCGTCGACGGCCCCTACGGAGCCCGCCCTCCTCCGGACGCCGTCACCGCTCCTCGTTCGGAGGGCGTATGCGACGAGCCGGTCCCCGCGCAGCCGGTGTGCGCCGACGACGGCGGCCTCCCGCGCCGCCGCCGAGAGCACGGTCCTCGCGCGGGCCGCCGCCTGCTCCATCCTGCGCCGCCAGGGTGCCTCGGGCTCGGTGTCCAGCCGGCGCCGTGCCTGCGCGCTCGCCTCGTACAACCGCAGGGCGCGCTGCATGTCGCCGCTCTCGGCGGCCACCAGAGCCAGGCCCTCCACGGGGTACAACGCGTGGAAACTCGCCCCGGGGGCGATGTGCAGCACTTCGGCGAACAACGCCTCGGCGCTCTCCAGATGCCCCAGAGCCAGTCGTACGGCCCCGGCGGTGTGCAGCGCGGCCGCGGTACGGGGCCAGGGCGCGTGCTTCCTGAGCACTGGAAGGCACCGTGCCATCAGTTCGTCGGCCTCCCGCTCCCCGCCCGCCTGGAGCAGTGCCCAGGCCAGGTGATGGGTGCACCACGCGACGTCCTGGGGAGTTCCGAGCGGGGCGACGACCTCCAGGCACTCGCGCAGATCCAGGACGGCCTCGGCGAACTCACCGCGGCACAGCCGCGCTGCCGCCCGGGCGTCGAGTGCGTTGGCGAGTCCGGCGGGCTGGTGCCGCATCCGCTCCAGGTTCACCGCCTGCTCGCCCAGGGACAGCGCTCGGTGCGGGTCGGCCTGCTGGCAGGCCACCCGAGCGGCGAGCGCGGGCACCTCCCCGCCGCGGGCGTGGCCGTCGGCTTCCCGCAGCAGTCCGGTCAGCAGTGCGCGCGCGGCCGACGGCTGCTCCTGCTGGTAGTGCACCCGGGCCAGTTCCAGTGTCAGCCGGGTGTACGCGGCCTTGTCGTGGCCGGTGGCGCAGGCCAGGACCGACGCGAGGTTGTCCCGTTCCGCCGCCAGCGGGCTGCTCGCCTGGTCGGCGAACACTTCCCCCCGGCCTCGCTCGGCCAAGGCGTCGAGCCACGCGAGGGCTCGTCCCAGGGTGGCGTCCAGCTCGCCGGCTGTGTGCAGACGTTCCGTGGCGTAGGCGCGGATGGCACTGAGCTGCCTGAAGCGTGCGGGCGACGAATCCCCCGGCAGCCGTACGATCAGTGACTTGGCCTCCAGGGCGCACAGCAGGGGAAAGACCTGACGTGCTCCGATGCCGTCGCCGGCACACACCGTCCGCGCCGCGGCCACGTCGAACCCGCCGACCAGGACCGCGAGGCGCCGGAAGACGGCCTGCTCCGCCGGATCCAGCAGCCGGTGGCTCCAGTCGACGGCGGCGGCGAGCCCGCTGTGGCGCCCGGGGCCGGTTCTGCTTCCGCCGGTCAGGAGGTCCAGCTGGGACAGCTGGTCGTCCAGTCCCGCCAGGATGTCACTCGGCGCGAGGGTGCCGACGTGGCGGGCCGCGAGTTCGACGGCGAGGGTCAGGCCGTCCAGCCGGCGGCAGATCTCGGCGACCAGGGGGCCGTTGCCCCGGTCGAGCGCGAATCCGGGTGAGCGGTGTGCGGCGCGTTCGACGAACAGCCGTACGGCGTCCGCCCGCAGGAGGGCCGTCACGTCGTCTCCGGCATCGATCGGCGGCAGGGACAGTTCGCCGACCCGGAACACGGTCTCTCCGGGCACCCGCAGAGCCTCGCGGCCCGTGGTGAGGATCCGCAGCCGGGGGCAGCGGCCCAGCAGGGTCACCACCAGCCGGGCGCACGGCTCGGCCAGGTGCTCGCAGTTGTCCAGGACCAGCAGCCGGGAGGCGTCGCCGATCGCCCGGACCAGAACGTCGACGCCGGTGCGACCCGCGCGTTCGCCCACGCCCAGCGCGGCGGCCACGGACTGCGTCAGCAGCGAGCCGTCCTGCAGTGAGTCGAGCTCCACGAGGTCGACCGGGGCGTACCGGTTGGGTAACCCCCGGGCGAACTCCAGCGCCAGCCGCGTCTTGCCCACACCGCCGGCACCGGTCAGCGTGAGCAGACGGGTGCTCCTGAGCAGGGTGCGCAGGCGCGACATCTCCTGCTGCCGGCCGACGAAGGAGTCGAGCGCCGGCGGCAGGACGCGGGACCGGGCCGCCGCCGTCGAGGTGGCGGACGACGCGGTCGGGGAGGCACCCGACGGGGCTCCCTGCGCCCCGATGGCGTGCCGTGCCGCAGTCCGCAGCCTGAGCGCCCGTTGTCTGCAGGCGTTGGAACAGTACCGAGCGGGCCGACCGCCGTGCGGTCTCGTGATCAGCGCCGCACCGCATACCTCACACGTTCGACTCCGGCTCATCCCCGTTTCCTGGCCGCCCGTTCCCGCGACGAAACCATGCGACGGGAGTGGGCGGTCGCACTGTGCGAGCGGTGACCGGAACCGTCGCGGGGGTTCCGGCCACCGCTCTCGGACGAGCGTCAGGGGGTGGCGGTGGGGTCGATCCCGAGCACGACGGTTCCGGTCACCCCCTTGGCCAGGTCGCTGCCCACCTGGGTGATGGTCAACAGGGTCGAGGATCCGCCGTTGCGGTAGATGCCGTCCCTCGCGTTGAGCGTGCGCGTGGTCGTGTTGGTCCGGTAGGGGGACAGGGCGGCGACCTTGGTGTTGTACGTCTCCGGGAAGTAGAGCTGGCCCGTGTGGGAGACATGGCCTCCGTGGTACTTCCCGTTGGAGACGGCGCCGCCCGCATGCGTCTTGACGTGGATGTGGAGGGCCCGGCCGACGTACCAGCCCGGGTAGACGGTGGTGAACTCCGCGACCCCGGAGGCGTCGGTCAGCTGCACACCGCGCAGGAAGGTCGTGTCCGGGGTGGAACCGCCGGCGACGTAACCGGAGTAGACCCCGAGCGCGTCACAGTGCCAGACGTCGACCGCCGTGTTGGGCAGCACGGCGCAGGTGGTGCTGTCCACCACCGTGACGCGGAGGGTGAGCGGAACGCCGGCCTTGCCCTCGGTGATGTTCTTGCGGACCGTCTCCAGGTCCAGGTAGTACGGCCCCTCGGTCTGCTCGGGCGTGAGAACGCAGGCGGCGGCGAGCCCGGGCCGGCCCACGGTGTGCGGACCCGCGGCCGCGGCCTGCGTGGCAGCGAGGCCCAGTGCGGCCACGCCGAGCGTGGCGCCGCCCAGGGTGGCTATGACGGATCTGCGCGTCGTGCCCGCCGGACCGACGGCCGGCTCGGGAGCGCGGTGCGGGTCCGTGGCGTTGTGGTGGGGGGTGTCAGTCATGCAGCGACCATGGCGCGTGCGACGCTCCACGGGATCGCTCGGACGAGCGATGAATCAGGGCGCGTTACGAAACCCGCGACGGCCCTTCCGGCGGATCTCAGGGCAGACGGGGCGCGTCCCGCGGTGCGGTGGGCAGAGCGAGGTGTGCGAGATCGCCGGGCGGGGACGTGGTCACCGGCCACAGCGGAGCGGCCTCGCCGTCGGCGAGCGCGGCCGGCGCGTCGGTGAGGTTCATGCGCTCGCGCAGCCGGCCGTAGAAGTCCATGGGTCCCAGCCGGACCGCCTTGAGCCGGCGCGGAGCGGCGTAGACGCCGATCCAGTCCCCGGGGTTGAGCACACCGCGCACCTGGCCGTCGATGCTGACGGCGGCCTGCCCCGAACGTTCGAGCACACGGAATGCGATGGGCTCGTCCGGGGCGGCCACGACCGACCGGTTGAACGTCATGTGGGGGGCGACCGGCGTGAAGACCAGGCCTTCCGCGCGGGGCGAGACGACCGGACCGCCGGCCGCGAAGCTGTAGGCGGTCGAGCCCGTGGGCGTGGCCACCAGCAGCGCGTCGGCGGAGTACGACGCCAGGAGCCGTCCGGCCAGATAGACGCCGACCGACACCTGCCGGTCCCGGGCCAGCTTCTCCACCACGACGTCGTTCAGCGCGGTGACGTTCAGGGCGACACCCCAGTCGTTGCCGACCTCGCACTCCATGCGCACGCGGGGCGGCGGCAGGAGCGGTCCGCGCCCGTAGCGCATCAGCGACTCCATGTGCTCGGGCACCTCCAGTCGGCACGACGCCCGCAGGGTGAGGAGCATCCGGCTCTCGACGGTGATCCGCTCCTCCCGTACGGCGTCCAGCGCCGCACGCACCGCCGTGGCGGGTACTTCCGTCAGGAAGCCGACCCGTCCGAGGTCGACACCGAGGACCAGGGCGTCGTTCTCGGCCGCCAGCCGGGCACCGCGCAGGAAGGTTCCGTCGCCGCCCAGGGTGACGATGAGGTCCGGATCGCCGCCGGCGTCGAGCTCCTCCCGGGCGCTGTGCCGCTCGCCCTCCTGCCACACGTCGATGTCCGTACACCCCACGGCGTGCTCGGCGCACCACTCACGTACGGCGCCGGCGGCAGCGACGGCCTCCGCCCGTCCGCCGTGAACGACCAGGCCGACACGGTTCACCGTCATATCCGCCTCCCAGCCGGCTCGCCCGGAGTGCCATCCTCACCAGGAACCCAGTCTGCGCCCCGCAGCCACGCCGCGGGGGCTCGTCGCCCGGCCCCGCCGCGGGCTTCCGTGCCGATCCGGCCCGGTTCCGGTCACGGGCACGTCACAGGTGATCCACAGCGGAACCCCTGGTCAGATGGCTCTGTCTCCATTCGTGAGCACCGGCTCGAAGCCGGTCGACCCAACGCACTTCCGACATCGGGGGACCCATGCAGCACCGAAACACCATCCGCGTCACCGCGTCGGCGATGGCCGCGATCGCGGCCGCGCTGTCGCTCACGGCCTGCCAGGCAGGCGGCGAACCGGCGGCCGAGGCGTCGTCCAAGGCACCGACGAAGGCCGCCGCTTCCCCCACGGCGAGCTCTCCCACGGCCCCGGCCACCGAGACCTCGCGGCCCTCCACGGGCGGAACGTCGACCCCTACGGGTGCCCCGGCCTCCCCGGCGTCCGACACCTCGGGCGGCACCGCGCCGACGTGTCCGGGCACGTCCCTGGAGGCGTCGGCGTACCAGGCAGCCAACCGTCCGGCCGGCACCGGCACCGGCGCGGCGATCGTCGAGTTCACCAACACCTCCGGGAAGGCGTGCACGCTCAAGGGCCACCCGTCCGTGGCCGGGGCGGGCAACGGCTCCCCCGAGCACAACCGCCCGCTGTCGGTGACCCCCACGGGATCCGCGTCGAGCGTGCGGCTCGCGCCGGGCCGCAAGGCATGGGTGAAGCTGACCTTCGTACAGGTGCAGGGCGAGGCCGACGGCTACTGCAAGTCCGGCGCCAACCCCGTCGTGTACCCGACGCTGGTGGTCGGCCTGCCCGGGTCGGGGGCTCATCAGGTCGCGCTGTCGGACGGTGAGGTCGCCGAGTGCGACGACACGGTCACCGCCACGGCGGTCTCGGCGGCGAAGCCCTCCTGACCCCTGCCCCCTGCCCCTGGAGCACGCCGCCCCCGCCGAGCGCCGGGGGCGGCACCCCCGACGCGTGCCGTCAGCGGGCCGGCGTGGCGGACCTGACGGCTCCGTCAGTGGGCCGGCGTGGCGGACACGGCGGCTCGGGCCGCGCGTTCCACCAGCGCGACGCCGTCCTTCATCGACGTGTTGCCGTCGGAGAGGACCGCGACGAGGTACTGGTGTCCGCCCGTCGTGATGCGGCCGACGCTGTTGACGTCCCACAGCCCGGTCGTGTTGCGCTGCAGCCAGCCGTTCTTCAGCGCCGACCCGGAGCCGGCGGCCGCCGAGACGCCCCAGGACTGGTCGGCGGCGACACGGCTCATCAGCGTGCGGATGTAGGTGCGGGACGTGTCGCTCAGCGCCGGCGTGGAGTCCGCCTTCGGGGCCTGCCCGGTGCCGAACACCGCGCCAAGGAGCCGGATCTGGTCGCTCGCCGTGGTCCTGGTCAGACCCCACTTGGCACCCGGGCCGCCCTTGGTGGACGTGAGCCCCAGCCGCTTGTTCGCCGCCTGGAGGCCCGGCGCGAGACCGATGCGCCGCCAGAGGGCGTTGGCCGCCGCGTTGTCGCTGTGCTCGATCATGGCCTCCGCCTGGGCGCGCTCCGGCGCGGTGAGGGCGTGGCGGGAATCCTGTGCCTGGAGCAGCATCGAGGCGAGGATGTCGACCTTGATGATGCTCGCCGTGTCGTAGGGCATGTCGTCGCCGTACACCGCGGGTATGCGGCCCGTGCCGTCCAGGTCGAGCACGGCGGCCGTCACCCGCTCCTTGCCCTTCGCCTGCACCGACGCGAGGAAGCCCGCCGCGCTGGAGCCGGACGGCGTCGACGCCGCGGCCGCCGGCACGGGGCTCATGGCGCCGGCCCCGAGCAGCGTCGACACCGCGGCCGCGAGCAGGCCGCAGACCGCCGCGCGCCTGCGCCGGGGGCCGCGCCGTCCCGGGCTTCGCGGGTGCGACAAGGGGCGGGTTCGGTACGCCATCGTGAGGGGCCTCGGCAGTTCGGGGACAGGGGACACAGAACTGCGAACGTAAACAAAACACCCGCGCCGCGAAGTGACCGGTGCCACGGCGGACCCCTTTGGGCCTGAAATGTGAGCAGAACGACAGAAACCGAACGTGACCGATCCTCGCGCGACGTGACACCGGTACGGCTCCTCAGGGGACGACCATGGCCGGCGCCCGGCGCCGGGCGTTCCGACGACGCTCCCGCTCGACAGACCGGGGGATGCCCGGTCAGGAAATCACCCCTTGCACATCTGCGGCCCAGTCGCAGCCACGGGGGGACAATGTGACCAGAGAGGCACACCGGGCTCGGGAGGCGTCATGAGCACATCAGCGGAGCCGAGGGTGTCCGGCCTTGAGGTCCGGTCCATCGACTACGTTCCCCTGGACGAACGACACGGCAAGCTCTGGCATCTGGGCCCGCTGTGGTTCATGTCCAACGCCCAGATCGCCACCCTGGCGGTGGGGCTCGTCAGCATCACCGAGGGCGGCAACCTCATCTGGTCACTGCTGGCCATCGTCGCCGGCACCCTCATCGGCACCTTCTTCATGGCCTTCCACTCGGCCCAGGGCCCCCAGCTGGGCCTGCCGCAGATGATCCAGTCGCGGCCGCAGTTCGGCTATGTCGGCGCCCTCCTGGTGTGGCTCTTCGCCTATGTGCAGTACGCGGGATTCAACGTCTTCAACAGCATCCTCGCCGCCGACGCCCTGCACACCACGGTGCACGGCAGCGTCAAACTGTGGGTGATCGTGGTCACCGTGATCGCGCTGGTCATCGCACTGGTGGGCTACGACATCATCCACAAGGCCGAGCGCATCCTGACCTACACCTTCCTCGTCATCTTCGGGATCTTCACCGTCGGCGTCCTGCTCACCCTGCACTACCCGCCCGGCTCCTTCGACCTCGGCGCCTTCAAATGGACCCCGTTCCTCGCCCAGTTCGGCGTGGTCGCCGGCTACCAGATCAGCTGGGCCATCTACGTCTCGGACTACTCGCGCTACCTCCCGCCGGACGTGACCGTCCGCAAGACCTTCTACTGGACGTACTTCGGCTCCGCGCTCGGCGGCATCTGGCTGATGGTGCTCGGCGCGCTGCTGGCCGCCTGGGCCGGCAAGAACTTCGACACGATCGCGTCGATCAACGCCGCGGGCGACAAGGTGTTCGACGGATTCGGCGCGATCGTTCTGCTCTTCTCCGCACTGGGCCTGGTGTCCGTCACGGCGCTGAACATGTACGGCGGTTCACTGACCCTCATCAGCGGCATCGACTCGTTCAAGCGGGTGCGGCCGACGCTGGGCGTACGCCTCGTGACCATCGGCCTGACCGCGGCGCTCTCCCTGGTCGGCGCGCTGGCCGCGACCTCCAACTTCCTGAACAGCTTCGAGAGCTTCCTGCTGCTGGTCCTCTACCTGTTCATCCCGTGGACCGCGGTCAACCTCATGGACTACTACGTCGTGCGCCGCGGGCACTACGCCATCGCCGAGATCTTCAATCCGAACGGCATCTACGGGCGTTGGGGCTGGCACGGCATTATCGCGTACCTGGTGGGCTTCGCCGCCATGGTCCCGTTCTTCTCCGTCGGGACCCTGTACGTCGGCCCCGCCGCCAAGGCGCTCGGCGGAGCGGACATCTCCCTGTTCGTCGGACTGCCGGTCTCCGCGGCGCTGTACTGGTGGCTGACGCGCAAGATCGACGTGGAGGCGGAGACACGCGTGGCCGAGGCCGAGGCCGAGGCACTGGAGCAGGCGGCACACGAGCACCGCGAACCCTGACTCACCCGGCCCGGTCCCGATCCGGTGGGCGGGGCTTCAGTCATGACCCCGCCTTCAGGGCCTGAGCATCCGGTCCTGCTCCACCGGGGGCGTGCCGCCGTACCAGGGCAGGGGCTTGCCGAAGCGAGCCAGTTCGCCGTAGAGCGCGGGATCCACGCCGTCGGTGAACACCACGTCGAGCACTGCGCGGGCGGCCTCGGCGGGCGACTGGGCCTGGCTGTAGTCGCTGAACCAGGGGCGGGAGGTGGCCGTGTCCACCATGCCGGGGCAGACGGCGGCGATCAGGGTGTGGGTGGTGAGGTCGTGTTCGCGGCGCTCGGCGGCGACCGCGCGGACGGCGGCGACCTGAGCCACCTTGGAGGGCACGTTCAGCCAGCGAGGCCAGCCCGCATCCTCCGCGGTCCCGTTGTGGACGGCGCCGCGCCAGGACTCGACGGCGTACTCCACCTGCTCCAGGCTCGCGCCGTCGAACAGGTGGTGCAGCCGCGGATCCAGATGGCCGAGGGTGCCCAGGCTGCTGGCCACCACGAGCAGCCGGCCGCCCGGGCGCAGGACAGGCCCGAAGGAGCGCAGGACCGCGTGCGTGGCCGTGTTGGAGACGTCGATGAACTCGTCGGCGCGCTCGGCCTGCGACTCCTCGGGCAGTACCCGGGCGACCGCGTTGGAGATCACCACGTCGACCCCGCCGTACTGCCTGTGGAGTTCGCCTGCCAGGTGATCGATGGCGACGGTGTCGGTGACGTCCAGGACCCGGCCCCGGACCTGGCTGCGGGTGCCGGGCAGTCGGGCCACCTCGTCGGCGGCCTCGGCCACGCGCTGCGGGCTGCGGCCGGTGAGCAGCACCAGGTCGTCGGGGCCCATACGGGCCGCAAGCCCTTCGACGAGCGCACGGCCGAGCCCCTGGTTGGCGCCCGTGACGAGGGCGATTCGCGAAGCATTCATGCAGGCCACGCTAGAAACCCACCTGGCATGAGTCCAACGAAAGTCCGGCACCGCTAGTATGCGCAATCGTCATGGACTTCACCGATGTGTCGCTCACGGCGCTGCGCGTCTTTCGCGCGGTGACCGAGCAGGGGACCTTCACCGCGGCCGCGGCCTCGCTCGGCTACACCCAGTCGGCGGTCTCCCGACAGATCGCCGCGATCGAACGGGCCGCGGGCGCCGAACTGCTGGAACGCAGGCGCGACGGCGTACGGCTCACCGCGGCCGGCCGTGTCGTCATGCGCCGGGCGACGGTCGTGCTCGCCGAGATCGACGCGACCGCACGCGAACTGGCCGGTCTGCCCGGGCAGGCCGGGACGGTCCGGCTCGGCTGGTTCCCCAGCGCCGGAGCCGTCCTGGTGCCCAGGGCCCTGACCGCGCTGCGCCGCACGGACCCCGGCCTGCACATCACCGGCCGGGAGGGCACCAGCACCCCCGCCCTGGTACGCGCCCTGCGCGCCGGCAGCCTGGACCTGGCCGTGCTGGCGTCGGTGCCACCGTTCCGCCCGCCGGATGCCGAGTCGCCCCCGCTGGCGCTGCAGACGCTCACCGAACGCGCCCTGTGCCTGGCGGTGCCCGTCGCCCACCCGCTCGCCCGCGGCGACTTCGTCGACGTGGCCGACCTGCGCGGTCAGCGCTGGATCGCCGGCTCCTCCTCCGGGGAGGACCGGCTGATGGGGGTATGGCCGGGCCTGGACGAACGGCCCGAGATCGCCCACACCGCCCGCGACTGGCTGGCCAAGCTCCACCTCGTGGCCGCCGGCTGCGGACTGACCACCGTGCCCGCCGCGCTCGCCCCCGCCGCGCCGCCCGGCGTACGCGTCCTGCCGGTCCGCGGCGGCCCCCAGGAGCAGCGCCGCCTGCTCCTGGCCCGCCTGCCGCACCCACCGACCGCAGCGGTCACGCGTGTGGCGGCGGCCCTGCGCGCCGCAGCCCTGGACATCGACACACCGGCCCGGGCCCTGCCGAGCCCCTGACCTGCCGACCCCTTGACCATCAGCCCCGACATCCGCGGCCGCCCCGCGCGGTGCGCGCCCGTCGGAGGCGCGGACCGGCCATGCAGTGGGACGAGCCACTGCGCTCCTTCGGCGGGGACGGAGCGACGTCAGGCCGGTTCGCCCCGCCAGGAGCCGTCGCGTTGGGCCCAGCGCACGGCGGGCGCCACGGCGAGCCCGGCCCCGGCGAACACGACCCCGAGCACCGCCCAGCCGAGGGTGCCGTGGGCGATCGCGGTGACCGTGACCAGCGCCGGTCCCGCCATCATCCCCGCCGACATCCCCGCGCCGAACACTCCCTGGTACACGCCGTGCGCGCGAGCGTCGGCGAGTTCGTAGCCGAGCGTCCAGCCCCCCGCCGCCGACAGCACCTCGGCGAGGACCTGCACCACGGCACCGGCGGTCAGCGACAGCACCGCCCACACGGGGGAGAGGCCCGCGGACAGCGCGTACACCGCGCAGGACCCCGCCAGCAGCAGCCCCGCCCAGCCCATCGCCCGTACCGCCCTGGGCACTTGGGAGGCACGGCGGGCCACCCGCACCTGGAGGAGCGCCACCAGCACACAGTTGACGATCATCAGCAGAGCCGCCGTCCAGCGCGGCGCCTCGGTCCGTTCCACGATCCACAACGGCAGCCCGACCTCCGACAGCGTGTACTGCACGACCAGCACCGCGTTGAGCACGGTCACCGCCAGGAAGGGCAGATCACGCACCGCCCGCCACCGGTCGGCGGCCGGGGCGTCGACGTCCAGGGCCACACGCTCACGCGCATGCGCCGCCAGCGGCAGCCGCGGCAACAGCAGCGCGGGACCGGCGAAGGACAGGGCGTTCAGCACGATCACCGTCATGTACGCGGCGCGCGTGTCCAGTTGCAGAGCGACCGCGCCCAGCGCACCGCCCAGACCCATCCCGACGTTCGTCACCATCCGCAGATACGCCCGGGCCTCCACCCGCGTCGCCGCGGGCAGCACCTCGGCATACAGCGCGCCCTGCACCCCTCGGCTCGCCATCTGGAGCCCGGTCGCGCAGATCACCGCCACGAGGAACCCGGCGTAGGAGTGCACCAGTGTGTACGCGGCCGTGGTGATCCCCGTGCCGCCCCACAGCAGAGCCCCGACCCGCCGGGCGCCCCACCGGTCCGCGGCCCTCCCGGCGGGCAGCCCGGCGGCGACACCCACCAGGCCCGCGACCGTCAGCCCGAGCCCGACCGCGGTCGCGTCCAGGCCGACGATGCGCGTGAAGTACAGGACGCCGAGCGGGAAATACAGGCCGTTTCCAAGGGAGTTGACGGCGGTCAGGAGGGTGGCGAGACGGAGCGCCGCGTCGGCCGGCAGGAGCCCGCCCGCGCGGGTGGCGCGGAGCGCCTCGGTACTGCCGTCCTGGTCGGGGTCCCGCGAGACTGGTGTCGTGGTCATGCCCGACAGCCAACCCGTCCCCGCTCACGGCCGACAATGATTTAGCGTGGCGCTCAATGATCGAGTTCCGCTTCGTCGTCGACGACCTCGCTACCACCTCCTTCGCCTACTCCCCGCTGCAGGAGGCGGTGTTCTCGCTGCGCTGTCTGCACGACCCGGCCCGGTACCCGCACCACCGGCCGTGGCTGCGCCGCATCCGCCCGCGCCTTGAGTCCCTCGACCGTGAACTGCTCACCGCCCTGATCGCCCCCTGGCTGTGGGTGCCCGACTTCCTCACTCCGCGCCCGGCCCGTGCCCGCCCCGTCTTCGCCGAGGAACTCGACGAGGTCCGCCGCACCCCGCCGCAGGTCGTCACCGCCGACTTCCACGCCACCTATCGCACCGGCGACGCGCTCCCGCCGGTCGTCGCGCGGGGCATGGCCGACCCGGCGGCCTTCCTCGCCCGCCTCGCCGACGCCCTCGACGCCTACTGGCACACCTGCCTCAGCGACGGCTGGTGGCCGCGGGTGCACAGCATCCTGGAGGCCGATCTGGCCCATCAGGCACGGGTGCTGGCGGAGCAGGGGGCGGCGGCGCTCTTCGCCGGGCTCGACCCGCGGCTGGTGTGGACCGGCGACCAACTGCTGCTGACCCGCACGGGCGACACGGCCCCCTGGCCGTCGGCCGACATCCGCATCGCGGGCCGCGGCCTGGTGCTGATGCCGACCCTCTTCGCCCGCGGCGCCCAGACCGTGCTGGACGCGTCACGCCCACCCATGCTCATCTATCCGGCCCGCGGCCGTGCCACGCTCTCCGAGGCACCGCCACCGGTCACCGACCGCGCTCTGATACGACTCCTCGGTCGCCCCCGCGCCCGTCTGCTGAGCCTGCTCGCCGAACCGGCGTCCACGACCGAACTCGCCCACCGCCTCGAGGTCACACCGGGAGCGGTCAGCCAGCACCTGGCCGTCCTCTACGACGCGGGCCTGCTCAGCCGCACCCGCAGCGGCCGTACCGTCCGCTACGCGCGCACCGCCCTGGGGGACGAACTGTGCCGTTAGGGTCGGTCCGGCCGATCAGGCCGGCTTCGGGCAACGGTGCGTTGTCGCTACGGGGGAGCGGGGCACGGTGCGTCCAGCGGCAAGGCGGACGAACGCAGCCCGGCGTGGGGGAACCGGCAACCGACGACAACAACGCCGCGGCCGGGCGTGCCATGCCCCGGCGATTCCGGCATGAGCCGCCGGACAGGCCTGGCGCCTGCCCGCCGGCGCGGACTTGAACGAAGGACCAAGGAGCGACCGGGCCGCCGCGACCACGCCAACGTGCTGCCCGGCGCCCGGGTCGCCCGGGAGGCGGGCGCGGTCGTCACGGACGCCGACGGCCACCGTGGACATCCCCCTGGGACAGCTTCCTCGTAGCGGCCCGCACGTCCCACGGCCGGCTGCTGCGGGCCCTGTCGGACCGGCCACGGCGCGCTCGGGACGTCGCGCGCCAGAAGCGGCCCGGCGTCGCTCAACGCAACGCGTCCATGCGCTGGGTGCCGATGACCGACAGCAGTCGTAGCGCCTCCTCGGACGGCGAGCCGGGGGCGGCGGTGTAGAGCACCACCTGCTGGTCCCGGTCGGTGATGTCCAGGACGTCGCAGTTGACGGTGACCGGGCCGACCAGCGGGTGCGCGAAGGTCTTGCGCAGGGTCGGCTCGGGGGACACGTCATGGGCGGCCCACAGCCGGGCGAACTCCTCGCTCCCGTCGAGGAGTTCCTCGACGAGTCCGGCCATCTCGGGGTCGTCGGGGTAGCGGGCGGCGGCAGCACGCAGGCGCCGGGCCGAGACGCGCGCGAAGGCGCCCGCGTCGGACACCCCGTACAACCGCCGCCCACCCGGGCGCGGCCCGAGGAACACCCGGCGCACCAGATTGCGCTCGCGCCGCGGCACAGCCGAGAAATCCTCCATGAGGGCGGCCGCCAGCTCGTTCCAGGCGAGCACCTCGAACATCGCGGACGTCACGATCGCGGCGGCATGCGGCAGCCGGCCCAGCAGATCGAGGATGCTCTGCCGCACCTCGCGCGCGGGCCCGGGCGGCGGGCCCGGCGGTGCGCCGGCGAGGTGGTGGAGATGGTCACGCTCGGCGTCCGAAAGGCGCAGCGCCCGGGCCAGCCCCGTCAGCACCTCGCGCGACGGTCGCGGCCCGCGTGCCTGCTCCAGCCGCGTGTAGTACTCGGTCGAGATGAAGGCCAGGTGCGCCGCCTCCTCGCGCCGCAACCCCGGGGTTCGGCGGCGCGGCCCGGCGGGCAGCCCCGCCTCGGCGGGAGTGATCCGCTCGCGCCTGCTGCGCAGGAAGGCCGCCAGTTCTCGTCTGTCCACACCCTCAGTGTGCGCGGGTCGCGTGGAGCGTATCCAGGTACCGCGGGTGCCTGGATACGCTCCAGGCACCGGCGCAGGCTCGCTGCCATGAACGACACACCCACCACCGACACACCCACCCCCACCGCCCAGGGCCTGCTGGCCGGCAAGGTCGCCTTCATCACCGGTGCCGGACGCGGTATCGGCGCCGCCGCAGCCCGGTTGTTCGCCCGGGAGGGCGCCAAGGTGCTGCTCGCGGCCCGGACGGAGGACCAGCTGAAATCAGTGACCGAGGAGGTCCGGGCTGCGGGCGGCACCGCGGACCACGTGGTGTGCGACCTGGCCGACCCGGTGAGCGTCCGGGCCGCCGTCGACCGCGCCGTTGACCTGTACGGCCGGCTCGACGTGGCCTTCAACAACGGCGCGACCATCCAGCGGCCCGGCCCCATGGACCAGCTGCCGGAGGCCGACTTCGACCACGTCTACGCCGTGAACCTCAAGGGCGTCTGGGTCGCCCTCGCCGCCGAGGTGGCCGCCATCCGGGCCACCGCCGGGACGGGGGCCATCGTCAACAACTCGTCCATCGGTAGCCTGAGGGGCAACCCCGAACTGCCCGCCTACGGGGCGATGAAGCGGGCGGTCAACAGCCTCACCGAGTCGGCCGCCGTCACCTACGGTCCGGAGGGCATCCGCGTCAACGCGATCGCTCCCGGCGGCACACTGACCGAGATGATCCGGACGTGGGAAGCGGAATCGCCCGGGCTCCTCGAGCGGCTCAAGGCGCTCACCCCGCTGCGCCGGGCCGCCGACCCCGACGAGATCGCCCAGGCAGCGGCCTGGCTCCTCAGCGACCGCTCCTCCTTCGTCACCGGCACGGTCCTTCGAGTCGACGGCGGGGCGCGGGCCTGACGGCGGCTTCCGCCCACGGCGCCCTGTGACTTCCCTCCTTGCGATCGCCGGCCGGTGCGACGAACCTCTCGTCGAACGGGTCTGCGAGGAACTGTTATCCGGGGCTCGGCGAGCGGTCTCCCAGATATCGGACAGCACCGTTCGGCATCGAGGACAGGGAAGCTTGAGATGAGTACACAGCACGCGGTGGAGTCTGCGGCACTGGTGACCGCTGCCCGGGCGGGCGACCCGCAGGCCCAGGACGCCCTGGTCAGCGCGTACCTCCCGCTGGTCTACAACATCGTGGGGCGTGCTTTGAACGGCTCGGTCGATGTCGACGACGTGGTGCAGGAGACCATGCTCCGTGCCCTGGACGCACTGGGCGGTCTGCGTACCCCCGAAAGCTTCCGCTCCTGGCTCGTGGCGATCGCGATGAACCGGGTGCGGGCGCACTGGCAGGACCGGCAGTTCGCTCCGGGCACCGTGGAGGAGGCCGAGGAACTCGCGGATCCGGGCGCGGACTTCGTGGACCTGACCATCGTGCAGCTGCAACTGTCCGGCCAGCGCCAGGAAACCGCGCGCGCCACCCGCTGGCTGGAGCCGGACGATCGGGGTCTGCTGTCGCTGTGGTGGCTGGAGTGCGCCGGCGAGCTGACCCGCGGCGAGGTGGCGGCGGCCGTGGAGCTGTCACCCCGGCACACGGCGGTCCGGGTGCAGCGGATGAAGGCGCAACTGGAGGCGGCCCGCGTGGTGGTACGGGCCCTCGACGCGCAGCCGCCGTGTGAGGAACTCCGGGGCGTGCTCGCCTCGTGGGACGGCCGGCCCTCGACCCTGTGGCGCAAACGAATAGCCCGGCACGCCCGCGGCTGCGTGCGCTGCTCCGGGCTGTGGAGCGGTTTGATGCCCGCCGAGGGACTGCTGGCCGGCCTGGCCCTGGTCGCGGTCTCGACCGCGCTGCTGGCGAAGACGCATCCCGCCACGGGCGCAATGGCCGCGGCCGGCTCGGCGTCACGACGGGACGCCTCCACGGGCCGCGCCGTGACGAGCTCCTCGTCCGGGCACCGCGCTTCCCGCGGCCGGGCCGCTTCCCGGGGCGAGGCCCGTCGGCGCCGGCGCATCCGGCGCCGGGCCGTCGGCGGCGCCGTCGTGGCGGCCTGCGTCGCGGGTGGCGGCCTCGGGTACTTCGGGACGGACTCCGGGGCGGGGAACGACGGGGCGACCGCCGCACGGAACGCCGGCGATCGCGTGGTCGACCTCTCCGCACCCCGTACCGTCGAGACCTCGCAGCCGGCCTCGGCCTCTGCGACGCCGTCCGCGTCGGCGTCGAAAGAGAACGGCGTTTCCCGCAAAGCCCCCCACCCCGCGAAGAAGAGCGCGTCGTCTGCGGCACCCTCCGCCCGCTCCACGCGGAGCGCGTCCAGCACACCGCAGGTGCGGCCGACTCCCTCGGACACCGTGGCGCAGGTGGTCGAGCTGGTGAACAAGGAGCGGGCGGCGGCCGGTTGTGGACCCCTCACCGAGGACGCGCAACTGGAGAAGGCGGCGCAGGGCCACTCCGACGACATGGCCGCACGGAACTTCTTCGACCACACCAACCCGGACGGCGCCGACCCCGGCCGGCGGATCACCGCCGCGGGCTACCGCTGGTCCACGTACGGGGAGAACATCGCCCAGGGCCAGCAGACCCCGCAGGCCGTGATGGACTCCTGGATGCACAGCCCCGGCCACCGCGCCAACATCCTCAACTGCTCGTTCAAGGAGATCGGCGTGGGCGTCCACCGCGGCTCGGGCGGCCCGTGGTGGACCCAGGACTTCGGCGCAAAGCTCTGACACCGCCGCAGGTACGGCCCACTCGGCAGGTGCGGCCCACTCGGCGTGGAGTTCCGTGGCTTGGGGGCCGTGGCAGAGGACGGCAGGCGCGAGCCGTGAACCGTCCCTCTGCCAAGCGCCTTTCTCCGTCCGGCAACAGCTGTACCCACGCCCGCACCACGCCTGGGCACGGCGCATGGGTCCCGTCGCCGGCTCGCCCCTGCGCCGTCCTGCTCATGCACAGGGCTCCCGTACCGAGGTCAGCCGGATGCGTACCAGCTTCGCCGTACCGTGGACGACCGCGTCGTCATCGTTCGATGGCGGTCATGGTGCCGCGGGTACGCTGAGCGCGATGTGGCCCCCCGAGGAACGGGACCGACCTGATGGAACTCGTCTTCTCCAGCCGTGTGATCGAGTGGCGAGGGCCGTCGCCCTATTACTTCGTCCCCGTGCCGGACGAGGAGTCCACGGACATCCGCGAGGTGGCCGCGATGGCCACGTACGGCTGGGGCGTGATCCCTGTCGAGGCCCGGATCGGAGAGATCACCTTTACGACGTCGCTCTTCCCGAAGGACGGCTGTTACCTGCTGCCCCTCAAGAACGCGGTGCGCAAACCGCAAGGCCTCGCGGAAGGTGACGATGTGATCGTGAGGATGGCCGTACGCATGGCGTCACGGACTCCCAGTGGGGCGTGATGGCGAGTGTCTTCCAGGGCCACACCAGCACCACGGCCGTGGCCCGGCACCCGGCCATCGGCCCCGGCGCCGTCTCCCGGCTCGTCGACCACCTGATCGCCAAGGGGCTGATCCGGCGCGAGCCGGACCCGGTCTCCCGGCGCACCGTGCTGATCGTGCTCACCGACCGGGGCCGCGCCCGGGTCCCCCTGCTCGCCGAGCTCGCCGACCGCAACGACGCCTGCTTCTTCGCCTCACTCGAGGCCACGCAGCGAGAGCAGCTCGAGAGCTGGATCCGCCGGCTCGTCAATGAACACCCGTTCCCACCGATCCCGCCGACTGGTCGACGTGGGTCGTGGTCACCATCCCTCGAGCCCACGGCGACCGCGACTGGTGGGCCATGGCGACCCCGGGCTACGGCTGCACGCCGACGCCCCGTTCGGCGTCCTGGACCACGACTACCTGGGCGACACCCCGTCCTGGCAGGTAGCCACCGGCGTCGTCCCCAACGGCGACGGCGCCGAGTTCATGATGACCTTCTCTCGGTCGCCGACCTTCAGCGACCAGTTCTTCGACGAGCAGCTCGCGTTGGTCGACACGGAACTGTCCACCCAAAGCAGTCCTGGAAACCCAGGCGCGACGCGGGGTGGGAAGGCTTCGGCGCCTACCAGTAGTGGCGTCGGCCGGCGACCGCGTGGCCCATGGAGCCCAGGATCCACAGGATCGCGCCGATCACCACGAGGATGATGCCGATGGTCCACAGGATCGAAATGCCGGTCAAGAAACCGACGATGAGCAGGATGATGCCGAGGGCGATCATGATGTGCCTCCCTGCCGATAGCAGCATTCCTCCTGTTCTAGTGCCCCGAAGTAGCGCTTAATCTCACTTGCGGCCCGGAAACCTTCGAGGGAGACGGTTCGTAACTGGATGCACCGAGCGATTACTATCGGTAATCGGGAATGAGTCGCAGCGCGCGCAGGGCGGCGCCGAGGTCGGCGAGGGCGGCGGGGTCGGTGAGGGAACGTCCCGTCAGCTTCTCCACCCGCCGGAGCCGGTAGCGCACCGTGTTCGGGTGGATGAACAGCCGGTTCGCCGTGTTGGCAGTGACGCCTCCGGCCGTGAACCAGTGCCCGAGCGTCTGCAGCAGCCGTGCGCGCTCGGGCGCCGGCAGTTCCAGGAGCGGACCCAGGACGGCCTCGACCAGGCGTGCAGCCTCGGCGGGAGCGGCGGCGACCAGCATGGCGAGGGGGTTGTCGTCGAAACGGGCCACGCCCGGCCCCTCGCCGGGCAGCCCGGTCAGCGCCAGACGGGCGAAGCGCAGCGCCTGCGGTGTGTCGCGCAGCGAGTCGAACCGGGGGCTGACCCCCACCCGCGCGGGACGGTGCCGCAGCGCCCGACCGCTCACCGTCTCGGCGTCGGGATGGGCCAGCGAGAGCAGCCCGAGCTGCTCGTGCGGCAGCAGCCGCCAGGCCGACGGCACACCGGCCTGGCGCAGGGCCGCCTCGATGCCGGGCAGCGGCTCCCCACCCGGATCGGGCACGGCGGCGGCCACGACCGCGTAGGGGCCACGCTCCGGCAGGCCGAGTTGCCGTGCCGTCTCCCACAGCGTCGTCCGGTCCGCGAGGGCACCCGTGAACAGCGCCTCGACCAGAGCCGAGCGGCGCGCCTCGCGTTGCAGGGCCAGCTCGGCGCTGGCCTCGCGGTAGGCCGCCGCGACCGCCTCCGCGTAGCGGCCGAACTGTGCCCAGATCTCCGACGAACCCGCCACCAGATGGGTGTCCGTGACCTCCGGATGCCGTTGGGCCTCGTCGACCATCTGCGCCCACAGGTAGCCGAAGCCGATCCGGTAGGCGTGCAGGGTGTCCGCGAGGGGCACTCCCTGCTCGGCCCGGAGCCGACCCGTCTCCTCCGCGGGCCGCACATCGGGTTCCGCGTCGAGCGCGAAACGCCCGAGCAGCTGGTCGGCGTTGGCCGTACAGGACTCCCACAGCGAAGCGAACGGAATCAGCGACTCGTCGGCGTAGGACTCGACCTCCGCACGGATGCGCCGCGCCATCCGCTCACCCAGTTCCGGCAGCCGCACCCGCAGCGCCGCGCTCACGTCGGACAGACTCATATGCGCAGCGTACGAGGTGCTTTTTGTCCCGCGGCACAATCCTCCCCCCGGTGAGCTGTTCGCCCGGCCATGGACGCCCACCGGTACGGAGGTGACCATGCCGTGAGCCTCGGCGGGGGAGTCCGGCGAGCGCAGCGAGCATGCATGCGAGGAGGCATCATGGCGAATCTGGCGGAGTTCCTGGCCAAGACGGCGGGCCGGCACCCGGACAGAACCGCGTTGCGGCTGGGGACGGCGACCACCACCTACGCCGAGCTGGACCGGTTGAGCGCCCGGGCCGCCGCCCTGCTGTGCACCGAGGGCCTGCGGACCGGCGACAGGGTCGCACTGATGCTGCCGAACGTACCCGAGTTCGTCGTTCTGTACTACGCCATCCTGCGCGCCGGCGGCATCGTCGTACCGATGAACCCGCTGCTCAAGGCGCGGGAGACCGAGTACCACCTGCGGGACTCCGGCGCCCTGCTGCTCTTCGAGTGGCACCAGGCGCCCGGCGAGGGGGCCCAGGGCGCGGTCGCGGCCGGCGTGCGGCGCATCGCCGTCGATCCCGCCTCCTTCTCCGCCGAGCTGGCACGGCTGGAGCCGCGCCCGGAGATCGCCCCCGTATCCGGGGACGACGTCGCCGTGCTGCTGTACACCTCCGGCACCACCGGCCGCCCCAAGGGCGCCGCGCTCACCCACGCGGGACTCCGCCACAACACCGAGGTCAACGTCGTCCATGTGCAACGGATGACACCCGAGGACGTCATCGTGGGCTGTCTGCCGCTGTTCCACATCTTCGGGCAGACCTGCACCATGAACGTCGCCGTGTACAGCGGCGCCGCGCTCACCCTCGTTCCCCGCTTCGCTCCGCAGACCGTGTTCGACGCCATCGCCCGTGACCGGGCGACCGTCTTCGAGGGCGTGCCCACCATGTACGCGGCACTGCTCCAGCACCCGGGCGCCACCGAGGCCGACGTGTCCACCCTGCGCACGTGCATCTCGGGCGGCGCGTCCCTGCCGGTGGAGATCCTGCACGGCTTCGAGCGGCGGTTCGGCTGCATGGTGCTGGAAGGCTTCGGCATGTCCGAGACCAGCCCGGTCGTCTCCTTCAACCACCCCGACCGCCCGCGCAAGCCCGGATCCATCGGGACACCCATCCGCGACGTCGAGGTGCGGCTGCTGGACGACACCGGCCGGGACGTGATCCCGGGTGAGGTCGGTGAACTCGTCGTGCGCGGGCCCAATCTGATGAAGGGTTACTGGAACCGCCCCGAGGAGACCGCAGCCACCATTCCCGACGGCTGGCTGCGCACCGGCGACCTGGCCCGGCAGGACGAGGAGGGCTACCTGTACATCGTCGACCGCAAGAAGGACCTCATCATCCGCGGCGGCTACAACGTCTACCCCCGGGAGATCGAGGAGGTCCTGCACGGCACCCCGCCGTCGCCCTCGCGGCGGTCCTCGGCGTGCCCGACGAACGGCTCGGCGAGGAGGTGGCGGCGGCGGTCGTCCTGCGCCCGGGAGCCGAGGCGAGCCCCGCGGAACTCCAGGAGTACGTGCGGGAGCGGGTGGCGGCCTACAAGTATCCGCGCCAGTTGTGGCTGGTGGACGCGCTGCCCATGGGCCCGAGCGGGAAGATCCTGAAGCGGGAGATCTCCGCTCCCGTCCACTGAGAGGTCACGCAGCGGGGCGACCGATCGCCGACGTGGCCCGGGCGGTGTGGACTGGCGTACGACAGCCCCCTACGCCCTCAACGGCACCGGCAAGGTCGCCCCACGTGCCGGCGAGCGCATGAAGGAGAGCGCCGCCGATCTGGGGTACCGGCCCGTTCTGTCGGCCCAGCGGCTGCGCCGGGGCCAGACCTGGGCGCAGCGCCGGTTTTCGCACTGCCCTTCGCGGTGGCCGGCAAAGGCTCGCGGCTCGGCTGCCCCCCGGAGGTGGCGGCTGCCGCGGCCGACCGGGCCCTCGTCCACGAGTACGGCCTGGTACTGACCCCGCCCGTGCGGCCCGGGCCCGCGCTGTACTCCGTCGACGTCGACGTCGACCTCGACCTCGACCTCGACGGCAGTCAGGAGGCCGGTCGAACTCGGCGCCCCCGGTCCTGTGTGGACGGTCGCCCCGAAGCAACAATTCAGGACAGGTACAGAACTTTAAATAAGACGGAAGCAACAAATCTTGACGTGACCGACCATGGTCCGTACCTTCCGCAGCGGTCGAGACGAATCCCGAACTCGCCTGTCATGTCCGCCCGTTGCAAGCACGTCCCGTCCTTCGAGGAGCAGACGATGCGCGGAAAGAGATCGATCCTTGCCGTCCTGGCGCTCGTGCTGGGCACCCTGGTGGGCCTGGCCGGGCCGACCCGGGCCGCCGGCTCGCAGCCATGCGACATCTACGGCGGAGCCGGCACCCGGTGCGTCGCCGCGCACAGTACGGTGCGCGCGCTCTTCTCGTCCTACAACGGCCCCCTGTACCAGGTCACCCGGGCCTCGGACGGTACGACCGCCGACATCGGACCGCTGGCCGCCGGCGGCTATGCGGACGCCGCGCGTCAGGACACGTTCTGCGGCGGTACGACCTGCCGGATCACGAAGATCTACGACCAGACCTCGCGGCACAACGACCTGACTCCGGGCCCGGCGGGCACTTCCGGCATGGGCGCGGACCGCGGTGCGGACGCCAGTGAGATCGCGGTCACCGCGGGCGGTCACAAGGTCTACGGGGTGTGGATCTCACCCGGGGTGGGCTACCGATACACGGGAGTCGCCTCCGGCGTCGCCGTGAACGGCCAGGCCGAGGGCGCCTACATGGTGGCCAGCGGTACGCATGTGGGCTCCGCCTGCTGCTTCGACTACGGCAACGCCGAGAGCACACCCGCCGACACCGGCAACGGTCACATGGACGCCGTCAGCATCGCGACCACGTGCTACTTCGCGCCGTGCCGCGGTTCGGGCCCCTGGGTCGAGGCGGATCTGGAGAACGGCATGTTCCAGGGCGACAACGGTTCCAACACGGCCAACCGCGGCAACGACAGCGCTTTCGTCACGGCGGTGCTCAAGAACGACGGCCGGACGAGATACGCCCTGAAGGGCGGCGACGCGCGGTCCGGAGGGCTCACCACGTGGTGGGACGGTGCCCTGCCGACGCGCGGGGGCTACCAGCCGATGCACCAGGAGGGCGGCATCATCCTCGGCATCGGCGGCGATAACAGCAACTGGAACATGGGCACGTTCTTCGAGGGGGTGATGGTCTCCGGCTACCCGACCGACGCCGCCGAGAACGCGGTGCAGGCGAACATCGTCTCGGTCGGCTACACCGGTGAGACCAACGTCCCGAACGGACCGCAGGGGACCGTCACCGGGCCGGGCGGCACGTGCGTCGACGTCGCGGCCGACGACACCGGGGTCAACGGTGCCGCGGTGCAGCTGTGGGACTGCCAGTCCTACGCCGAGGACCAGTACTGGACCCACAACCCCGACGGCTCTCTCGGCACGCTCGGCCGGTGCCTGGACATCGACGGCAGCGGCACGGCGAACGGTACGAAGGTGGAGTTGTGGGACTGTGATGGTGCCGGTGGGCAGAAGTGGGTGCAGCAGGCGGACGGTTCGCTGCTGAACCCGCAGTCGGGCCGTTGCCTGGACTCGCCGAGCGGCGCCACGGCGAACGGCACCCGGCTGCAGATCTGGGACTGCAACGGCGCCGCGGCCCAGAAGTTCTCCGTCAACGGCGGAGCCCCGGTCGCCGGCCCCGGCGGCACGTGCGTCGACGTCGCGGCCGACGACACCGGTTCCAACGGCTCTGCCGTGCAGTTGTGGGACTGCCAGTCCTGGGCGGTCGACCAGCACTGGTTCCACCGCGCCGACACCTCTCTGAGCACGCTGGGCCGGTGCCTGGACATCGACGGCAGCGGCACGGCGAACGGTACGAAGGTGGAGTTGTGGGACTGTGATGGTGCCGGTGGGCAGAAGTGGGTGCAGCAGGCGGACGGTTCGCTGCTGAACCCGCAGTCGGGCCGTTGCCTGGACTCGCCGAGCGGCGCCACGGCGAACGGCACCCGGCTGCAGATCTGGGACTGCAACGGATCGACAGCGCAGAAGTTCCGGCTGAACTGAGCGTGAGACACGGAGTCGGCCGGACGCGGGTTCCGTCCAGCCGGCAGGGACGGCGACGTCGACTCCGCCGGGAGCCGGGCGCCCGAACAGCACCGCTGCCGAGCCCGGCCCGAGCCCGGCCCCGACGAGCTGGGCCGCGATGAACGGGACGACGGACGCCGCGGCGATCCCGGCGGCGTCCGTGAGCGCGCGGCCGATGGTCATCGCCGGGTGGGCGAAGGACGTGGAGGAGGTGAACCAGTAGGCGGATCCGATGTACGAGGCAACAGCGGCCGGTGCCGGCCGGGCACGAGGGCCCCGGGAGGAGCGGCCGGCCATGCCTTCGCCGCACTGGCGACCGGCAACGTCCTGCTGCTCGACCTCGGGGCGGCGCGCGCGGGAACGCCGTTCGCCCGCCCGGCCGATGCCCTGGCCCGCCTTCGTGGCCGGGGTGGTCGCCGCCCACTTCGTCATCGCGGGACTCGACCGCCGAGGGCGACTTGGTTCGTGCATGCCCTCACGTGGAGGTGGCGGCGGTACTGCTCGCCGGACTGGTCGTCGTCGCAACAAGCGGAACGCGGGCACCGGCCGAACACGTCACGTCCCTCACCGTTGTGCTGCTCGCCGCCACCCTGGGATGGCGCAACCGTGGGATGCTCCAGGCGGGCATCCCGGACAGGCCCACCACCGTCCTGCAGGTCTCCTTCGTCAAGGCACCATGGACGCCCTGCCACGCGGCTCGGCCACGCCCGGAGAACCGTGGCTGCCGCGCGCGACGCCTTGCCACCGTCTTCGGTGTCTTCGTCGGCGGAGTCGCCGGAGCCCTCCTCCCGCGTCTCGGCTCCGGCCCGCTCTGTGGTGTGTCGCGGGTCTGACGGGCTGCGGCGGAGCCCTCTGCTCCAGAGCACCCCGGCTGCGGCCCCCGCCGCCGGCGAGGACCGACGGGAAGCCGTGAACCCGGACGCCCGCCTGCCCACGTGTCACGGACAGGGGCCGATGCTCACGAACGGGGTGTCAGGACTTCCTGGAAGAGCGCGCCGTAGCGGGCGATGAGGTCCTTGCGGTCGGTCCGGAGCAGACTCTCGTCCCTCGCCACCCACAACGCGTACAGCAGGCCGCCGGCCAACGACGCCGTCAGCCGAGCCCGCAGGTCGGCGTCGGGCCCGGACAGACGGTTGCGCAAGGGCTCGATGAACACGCTCTCATGCGTTTCCCGCAGCCGGTCGAGGATCTGCGGTTCGTTGCTGCCGCGCACCAGGGCCAGGAAGATGCCCTGGGCCGATCCGTCGAGATCGAGGAGGAGTTCGGCGAGCCGTTCTCCCAACTGCTCCAGGGGGACGTCGAGCAGCGGTTCGTCGTCGATGGTCAGGTGCATCGTCTCCAGGAACAGCAGCGCTTTGCTCTTGAAGTGACGGATCACCAGCGCCGGGTCGGTGCCGGCGTCCGCTGCGATCCGGCGGACGGTGGTCCTGGCGAACCCCTGGTCCCGGAAGAGCCGGGCAGCGGCGGTGTGGATGGCATCGCGGGTGGTGGAACCGGATCCGGTCTGCAGCATGCGGCACAGCATAGGCGGCGGTCCGGCCCCCTTCGGCGACAGTCGGCGTTTCAAGAAGTCCGGTCAACATTGTTGACTCGATGGGCCGGTGCCCGCACATTACCTATCAGTAGAACCGCGCGGTAATTCCGCGACCGGTACTTCAGGGCCGTCGACGTGTGCCTATTTCGCCCATGCGTCGTCGGCCCGGTACTCCCTTTGCTCGAGCCGCCGCATTCTCGCGCACCAGCAGCCCCCGGGCTTCCCCTGCCCGCCTGCTCCGTGTACCCCTCCCGAGAAGAGAGAGCCCCATGCATGCCCTGAGTCGTGTCATGACCGCGACAATCGCGGTCGCCGGTGCGCTGACCCTCGGCGTCACCGGCACCACCGCCCACGCCACCGCATCCCTGGACTACGCCGCCCTGGGCGACAGTTACAGCGCCGCCTCGGGCGTGCTTCCCGTCGATCCCACCAACCTGCTCTGCCTGCGCTCCACCGCCAACTACCCGCATGTCATCGCCGAGCGCGCGGGGGCCCGTCTGACGGACGTCACCTGCGGCGCCGCCCAGACCAAGGACTTCACCGAGGCGCAGTACCCAGGAGTCGCACCCCAGGTGAACGCGGTCAACGCGGACACCGACGTGGTGACGCTGACGATCGGCGGCAACGACAACGGCACCTTCATCAACGCCATCGTCTCCTGCGGCGCCCTCGGCGTCCTCAGCGGCGGCAAGGGCAGCCCCTGCAAGGACAAGTACGGCACCTCCTTCGACGACGCGATCGACGCGAACACCTACCCGGCGCTCAAGACAGCTCTTCGCAGCGTCCGCGCCAAGGCGCCCAGCGCCCGCGTGGCGGTGCTCGGGTACCCGTGGATCACGCCTGCCACGGCCGACCCGTCGTGCTTCGCCAAACTGCCGGTCGCCTCCGGCGACGTGCCGTACCTGCACGCCCTGCAGGCGCACCTCAACGCCGTCGTCGCCCGTGCCGCCGAAGAGACCGGTTCCACCTACGTGGACTTCGGGAAGGCGTCCGAGGGGCACGACGCGTGCAAGGCCGTCGGCACGCGGTGGATCGAGCCGCTGCTCTTCGGGCGGAACATCGTCCCGGTCCACCCCAACGCCCTCGGCGAGCAGCGCATGGCCGAGCGCACCCTGACCGTCCTCGGTCTGACCTGACCGGGCACCCGCCGTCCCCGGTCGCCGAGCCACCAGGTCCACTCCGGCGCACCGGCGACCGGAACGCCCGGGGCGGGAGCCAGGAGGCCGGCCCGACCCCATGGGCCGGCCTTCCGGGTCACCGGGCCAGGCGGTGCTTCCTTCCCCCTCGGCGGAAGCGCATCGCGGCGTAGACGAGATCGACGACAAGGACGACGGCGCCGATGACCAGCAGATAGAACAGGCCATGAACGGCGAATCCGATGATTCCGAGCACGATGGCAACGAGGATCAGAAGCAGGAACAAGCTCATCGGACCTCCCGACGGCTACGGCGCATCAGCGGCGGGCGAGGCGTCGCTCGCCGCCGGCGCCCGGCGAATAGTCCAGTTCGTAGTGTGCGAAGACACCCGGCTCCTCCGCGGCGCGCAGTTCGCCGTCGGTGTCGATGGCGGGGGCCTTCTTGACCACGTCCTTGCTGTGGGTGACCTTCAGATAGCCCGGACCGACCGTGGCCCCGGCAAGCGGTACGAACGCCAGGCGGCGACGGGTGGGCAGGCCCATGGTCACGGTGGCGAACAAGGGCTCGTCGGTGGCTGTGTCCACGTAGACCGACTCCAGATGGCCGATCTTGTGGCCGCCGGGGTCCACCACGTCGTGACCCCGCCATTCACGGATATCGCCTGCCTCGAACATCATGGACCTCCGGCTCTCGCGGGTACCCGCGATCGCGCTGGTGATGTCATCCCCGTGGCCTTGACCTCGCACCGGTGCGCGCGGTCCGAACCCGAGGGTTCGCTCGTCGACCTTGCGTCGGTCGCCGCCCGGTGCGCCATGACCGCGCCCGAACGGCGGTGCCCTGAGTGCGGCACGACTCGCTGCGGGTGAGGGTGGCGCCATGCCCAAGGTGATCGTGTACCCACCCGCACCGGACGGCGGCCGCCGCGTCCGCGTAGCCGATTCCTTCGTGGGCATGGCGTACACGATCCTCGACATCGTCGAGTTCCTGCGAGGCGCCGGCCTGGAGGACGTGGAACCCGAGGACGTGGCGGGTGCCGAGTGGATCGAGTGGCGGGGCGGTGGCCCGGGCGACTGGGTGCACTGAGCGCCCCGACCTGCCGGCCGGGCCCACCTGTTGTCCCTCGGCAGGGCCGTCACCGAACGGTGCCGCTCAGCGGCTCGACCGCTGGGCCGCCACGATCGAGTCCATGGTCTGTTCCGCCCCGGCCAGCCGTTGCACCCGCTCCGCGAGTCCCGGGAACTGCGACGCGATCTTGGTGAGGAACCTCAGCTCGAGCGGCGCCACATTGATCTCGGCGACATCGCGCTCGATCGCCCGCGTCACGCCGTTGACGACCCGCTCCGGCGCAACGGTGCGCACGCCGGCGGGCGTCGGCGAACCGGTGTTCGCGAACATGCCGAGGTCACGGACGAAGCCCGGCTGGACGATCGAGACGCCGACGCCCGTGCCGTGCAGATCCTGGCGAAAGGCCAGGGAGAAGCCGCGAAGCCCGAACTTCGTCGCGTTGTACATGGACGACGACTTGGTGGCTGCCATCCCCGACAGCGATCCGACGAAGCAGACGTGCCCGCGCCCGGCGGTCACCATGGCGGGAGCGAGCAGGCGTGCGAGCATCGCGGGTGCGCGCAGGTTCACGGCGAGCGCCCGGTCGATCTGTTCGGGCGTGTAGTCGAGGACGTCGCCGCTGGAGGGCAGCGCCGCATTGGCGATGAGGATGTCCGTACCGGCGGCCTCGCGCGCGAGGCGCCGCACATCGTCGGCGTCGGCGAGATCGGCCACGACGGTTCGCGCACCGTAGCGCTCGGCGAGGGGTTCCAGTGCCTCCTGCCGCCGGCCGGTGAGCACGAGGTTCGCGCCGCGTGCGGCCATCCCGGCGGCGAGCGCGCCGCCGATGCCGCCCGTGACTCCGGTCAGTAGAACAGTTGCCCCAGCGATGTGCACGGCTACCCTCCCGTTCTGTTCGTTCGAACGAACAATAGGGAGGGCCGGGAGTCCTGTCCACCGCAGGAACGGCAGAGACGGCGCGAACAACGAGCGGCGGCAAGGAGGTTGAGTGGCCGTCGGCCCCGGGCGGGCCGCCGAGTCCGAGGTGGCGGAGCGCTGATGGAACAATGCGTGGCATGCCGAACGCCGCCCTCTCCGCCACGACGCGCCAGCGCATCATCACCGCCGTCCTGCGGATCATCGGCGAGGACGGGGTCGCGGCGGTCACCAACAGGCGGATCGCCAGGGAAGCCGGAGTGTCGCTCGGCTCGGTCACCTACCACTTCGAGACCCAGCACGACCTGCTGCGGGAGAGCCTGCTGCACTTCGTACGCGAGGAGGCGCGGTACTTCACCGAGCTGGCCGACCAGTGCCAGACCGAGGACATCGACATCGAGGACGCGGCCTCTCTGGCGGGCCAGGTCGCGTGCGGCACGGCACTCGACAGCGCCCATCTCGCACCGTTCGAGCTGTACCTCCACGCCGGTCGCGACGAGCGACTGCGGGAGGCGGCAGCGGAGGCGTTCAGGGCCTACGACCGGCTCGCCGCGCAGATCCTCACCGCTCTGGGGGTGCCGGACGCGGAACACCTGGCGGCCACCACGGTCGCCCTGGTGATGGGCCTGCAACTCCGTCGCCTGGCCACCGGCAGCCCTGCGGACGACCTGGTCGACGCCCTGCTGCTGCTCGCACGAGGGGCTATCGGCCGGCCGGCCGGGCAACCGGCGTCCTCGGCGGACCAGGGGTGAGCCGGAGGCCGCGGCCCGCGCCGGCCGTCATCCGGGAGGCCGCCCGCCCGCTCGTCGATCCGCGGCAGGACGCAGCAGCTCCGTGACCTGTTCGCTCACTGTCTCCCACACGGTCGGGGGAAGATCGCCCAGGCCTGTCCTGTGCAGCGCGTGGAGCGCCTCGTCGCCGCCGGTGTCACACATCGTGCTGTCGCTGATCACGTCGTATCCGTCCCGCACGGCGGCATGCAGGCGGCTGTGTCCGGTGCCGTCGGTGTACAGGGCCAGGGCGACGGCGAGGGGCGGCCTTCCGCCCGCTTCGGCCGGCAGTTTGCGGTAGGAGCTGGCGACGGGTTCATGCCAGTGGAGGCTCAGCAGGAGGGGGCGCTTGGCCGTCACCTCTGCCAGATCGGTCTCCTGGACACCTTCGGGCCCCAGCACCGACGCACGCGCGTCCAGCACGAGGGCCGCGGGCAGCAGACAGCGCAGCGTGCTGCCCACGAGATTGCCGCCGACCGTTGCCGTGCGGCGTACGGCCCCGGTCCCGACAGCGGCGGCGGCCAGGCGCAGGACGTCCGGAACCCGGTCGTCGATCCGGTTCAGCACCACGGCGGCGCCCAGCGTCCCGCCCCCGATCACATTGGCCTGCGGGAGACCGCGCAACGACATGGCCCGTTCGGGGAACCCGTCCCGCTGCCACTCGGCCCACAGCAACGTGGCCCCGCCGATCGGCACGGCTCCCTCGGCCAGGCACTCCCGCGCCTCGGAGACGGAGGTGGGCAGTCGCAGCAGCATCGCAACCGACCTGCCTTCCTTGGAGAGTTGGGCGACGGGTGGCCGTGAGCCGGCCGCCCGTCCACCGGCTTGGCGCATTCTTCTCGCGCGGGCAGGGGCGCATGCAGGGCTCACACGAGCATGCCGGGAGTCCTCGCACCTGCCGAAACGGCGCACCGCGAGCAGGGGCTCCCCGGGCCCGGGCGCGCACCGCTCGTGTGCCACCCCTGGGCCGGCCGCCTCGGACTTGTGGTCGCCGGCGATGATGCTGTACACGGCCGTGGAGGGCCACCACCCGCTGCGCCGGGGCACGACGCCGGCGACCCTCGCCGCCGTCCTCGGCGACGCGGTCCCGCCACCGGTCAAGGCCGGTCCGCCGCGGGACGTCCTGACCCGGGTCCTCGTCCGGGACCCCGCGGCACGGCCCGGTGCCCAGGAGCTGGATCGCCTGCTGGACGACGCCGCCCGCGAGGCCGAGCCGCCCCCCTCCTGCCGGCTGCACCCCCGTCCGCGACGCAGGCTCCCGGCCCGGCATCCACGGGCTTCGGCCCCGAGCCCGCGACGCCGCCTGGGCCGTACGGCGCACCCCCCGGCCCCACGACGTACCCCGGCCCGCAGGGGGCGCCTCCCGCGCCTCCCGCATACCTCACCGTCCCCGTGCGTCCGCACCGTCGCGGGCGCCGGGCGCTGGTGGGCCCGCCCGTCGCCGGAGCCGCGCTCACCGGAGTTCTCGTCCGGACACAACTGCCGCACGGGGGCTCGCACACGTCCGGATCCTCCGCGACCGGCGATTCCACCACCAAGCCGCCGCCGGCCGGTGCCTCGGCCGCCACGGACGTCACGCCCTCGGTGAAGGGGCGGATCAGCACGACGGCGAACCTGCTGACTCCGGCCGGTATCCGCGGCGCGATCAGCGCGTTCAAGCAACAGACGGGCCGGGACCGGTACGGATCTCTCACGGTGTATCCGGGATATGTCTCCGCCGACCTGATGGTGAAGGGCAGCGACACGCAGTACGACTCGTCCACCTACCGTCCGGGGGAGGGCGTGGAGAAGGGCATCATCAGCAACACGCTGACGAGCGGACAGAGGGCGGTCAGCCTGGACGACTTCGACGGGGACAAGGTCCCGTCCCTGCCGGCCGACGCCGAGCGGAAGCTGAAGGTCGACCACGTGCGGAGCCGCTACCTGGTGCTGAACCTGCCGGACGACACCTTCGACAGCCCCGTCGGCATGTCCGTCTACCTCACCAACAGCTACGGCCGGAGCGGCTACCTCGAGGCCAGCCCGCGGGGCAAGGTCCTCAAGGTCATGCCCTACGAGAGCTGAACGGCGAGCAGGCACAAGGGGCCGTGTCACAACATGACGTGCTTGACCTGTGTGTGGTCGAGCAGGCCGGTCAGGGACAGGTCACTGCCGTAGCCGGAGGGAATTCCCCGGATGCCCAAGGGCGGCGAAGGAATGGGCAGCCCGAGCGGAGCCCTGCCCTCCACGCATCGGGCACACCCGAGACCCCCGCACGCGCGCGCACTGCGGTGCCGCCCGCGGCCGGCCACCCCGGCCCATATCGCCGTACGGACGGGTAACCCTCCGGTGAGACGTGTAATCCATAACGATCTCGGCGGAAACCTTGTGTGAATCCTGAGCACCTCTAGCCTCCCGACATGGCTTTTCTTTCAAGTCGCCGTAAACGGGCACGTCTCGCCCCGGAACTCGACGACCAGGACCTGGGCAGACTTCTGAAGACCCTGCTGGCGACCACGAGGACCGGAACGATCGCGACGACGGACCTGTGCGTGGCGCAGATCTCCCGTCTCCTGGACCAGGATCCGGGAGACTGGGACCGCCGGACGCACCGCATCGGTGTCCTGGCGGACTTTCTGGCCCACTCGCATCTGCCGCGGACCTGGGCCGCACGCGACCCGCGCAACCCGAGCGCGCTCGCGCTGCACGCCTGGACCCAGGTGGCGAGCGCCCGTTCGCAGGGGCACCTGGAAGACAGGGCCGACGTCATCGAGAGCTGCCTTCGGGCCGCCGAACTCGCCCCGGAGGATCCCACCCCCTGGGTCGCCCTGCTGGGGGCGGCACGCCTGGAACGCTGGGAACAACCCCAGGTGTTCGGAGTGTGGAACGAGGTGCTCGCTCGCGATCGCTGGAACCGCGAGGCGTACCTGAGCATGCTGACCTATCTCACCCCGGAAGAAGCGGGGTCACGCATGCAGGTCCTGGAGTTCGTGGACGGCCTGTGCGCTCGCATGCCCGCGAACGCGCCCTGCGCGGCGACGGAACTGACCGCCCAGGTCTTTCAGTACCACTCCGTCCTGGACCGGGGTGGGTTCGAAGCGCTGGTGGCGCGCAATCACTGGTCCCAGGCGATGGCCACCCAGGCCCTCGACCGGGTGGTCCACACCTGGGTGCAGCCGGGCTTCCTCCGTCATGCCAGGGCTCTCGCCGACCTCAACCTTCTCGCCTACGCACTGATGGCCGCCGACCGGCGCCGCGAAGCCCATGCGGTCATCGAAGCACTCGGTGGCGTCGTCACCGCCTGGCCCTGGCGGACCGGCGGTGACCCCCTCACGGAGTTCGACCAGGCACAGCGCAGAGCCTCCGCGGGGATGTGAACCTCTCGAGTCGACGGCCGAGCGCACCCGGCATCGGCACACCCCGACCGGCCGGGTCCGCTCCGCCGCGTCGTCCTTCTTCGACAACCCGGACCGCTTCCCGCGCGGGAGCGCGACTCTGGACTGTGCACTGATCATGCGGAACGTACCCGTGAGCTGGCGGCCGTTGCGGAGATGCCGACGAATCGACACGCCCAGCCTGCCTGATCGGACGTTCAGTCTCACGCATCCGCGTCTGCGGCGTTCCTGTCGCCCCGACGAGCCTTCAGATCGCGCCCATCAGCAGGGGCAGGTAACCGAGGGCCTGTCCGGGAGCCGTGGGGTGGTACGACTCGGTGAGGTCCAGCCAGTCGACGCTGCGCAGCCAGGGGCTGGACGAGCAGATCTCGTGCCCGGTGAAGGCGGTCCGGGCGTCGGCGAAGGTGAACCCGTGGACGGCGGCCCGCTCGGCGATCACGTCGTTGAGGCGGTCCACGGCATCGTTGAGCGCGGACCTCTCGATGTCCTGGAGGCCGCCCGAACAGGTGCCGTTGAGGTGGTAGAAGTGCGGGTAGCCGAGCACCACGACGTGCGCGGCGGGTGCCTTGCTTCTGATGGCCCCGTAGAGACGGTCGAGGTTGCCCGCGAGGGTCCCGTCCACGGAGGAAAGCGCACCGGCTATCGCGGACAGGCACGCGGTACGACCCGGCAGCACGCAGGTCGCCATGACCCGGCCGAAGCCCGCGTCGCTACCGCCGACCGTGATGCTGACCAGGCCGGTACGAGGGCCGAGCGGGCCGAGCTGGCTTGCCAGGACATCGCTGGTCCGAGCACCGTTGCACGCGGTGAAGCCGAACGAGGACGGCGCGTGGGCCGCGGCCCACAGGGCGGGGTACGCCCGGCTGCTGCGCAGGCACTTCGCGCCGGAGTTGAGGTAGCTGCCGGCTCCGACACCGGCCGAGTAGGAGTCACCGAGGGCCACGTAGCCCGTGGCCACCGTGCTGGGCGCCGGTTCCGCGGTCGATGGACCAGCGAGGGCGCAAGCAGCCGCGAGGAGAAGGGAGGCCCCATAGGACGCTATTCGGGACTGTCTCATGCCTCTCCTCTTATCGTGGGCCGGCCCGCTTCGCCCGCCAGGGCCGTCCACTCGGCTCAGCCGTCTTGACAGATGTCAGCGGCGATGCCGCCACCGAAGCGCTCCGTATCCGGGCGGGGTGCCGGCCGGGTCCGGGCATGTGACGGCGTGCCGTTGCCTCCTCGGACGTCACCCGGTGGGCCGTCACCCGTCCGGCGGCGCCCGCGCGGCGGCTCGGCGCACCGCGGGAACCCGTCGGCGCGCTGCCGGAGGGGCGACATCAGGGAACGCAATCCTCGACGCGTGGTCGTGACGCGCGGCCTCAGGCAGCGGGGTCCACGTGCCGGCGCTCGGGCACCTCGCTGCCACAGAAGACGCAGACCAAGTCGTCCTCACCGCACGCGCTCGCACCGGGGGGTTCCGTCCGCACGGCGGCGGGACCCACCCGGGGTCGGGACCCACCCGGGGTGCCGTGCAGTTCGTTCGCGCGAATATGGTGCGCCGGCCGGCCGGCCGAGGCGGTCCGGGCGGTTGCGGCAGGCGCGGGCGAGACGACCGCCTTCGGGGAAGGCGCCGGGGAGTGAGCGCCGTTGGAGCCCCTGAACGCGGGGGCCGTACGTTCGCTCTCCGGGTCGACGGCCGCAGGAGTGGGTGTCCTGTGCAGAAAGACTCACGAAGGTTCCTTCGATGTTGCTTTCCGCTTTCAAGTAAAGCCGAGAGCAGGGGTTTCACCGGCGGGTTCCGTCGTAGGTGAGGGGATCCGGTGGAGGTGTGCGCGGGAACGGCTCTGCTCCCGACCGCACGGGGTTGATCTGCTCGCGACAAGTCGGCACGCTCCCTGGCGCACCGGCGTTCGCTGCCGGCGGCATCCCCCCACCCGACGAGGAGACCCCTCTTGACGACGCATCACAAACGCACGGGCAAGGCCAAGCTCGCTACCGCGATCGCCTCGGCCGCGACCGTCATCGGCATCGCCGTCATCGGCATCGCCGTGGTCGTATCGCCCGTCGCCCACGCGGAACGCCCCGCGGAGGGAAAGGTCTACGGCCTGCACGCCGAAGGAGCCGTCTCCGGCAGCTACATCGTCCTGCTGGACCACAACGCGTCGCGAACACAGAAGGCGGATCTGGCGGCACAGTACGGCGGCAGGCTCGCCCGGACCTACGGATCGGCGGTCGACGGGTTCTCCGCGACGAGCCTGACCGAGACGGAAGCCAAGCGCCTGGCTGCCGACCCGGCGGTCGCCACCGTGGTGCAGAACAAGAAGTTCCACATCGACGCCACCCAGGACAACCCGCCCTCCTGGGGGCTGGACCGGATCGACCAGACCGACACGGCCGGCGACCACAAGTACGCCTACCCGGACAAGGCCGGGGAGGGCGTGACCGCGTACGTCATCGACACCGGTGTACGCATCAGCCACCAGGACTTCGAGGGCCGCGCCAGCTATGGGTTCGACGCGGTCGACAACGACAGCACCGCCGACGACGGCAACGGCCACGGCACCCACGTCGCGGGAACCATCGCCGGAACCGCGCACGGGGTCGCCAAGAAGGCCAAGATCGTCGGCGTGAGAGTCCTGGACAGCAACGGTTCCGGCACCACGGAGCAGGTCGTGGCCGGCATCGACTGGGTGACCAAGAACCACAAGGGTCCCTCCGTCGCCAACATGAGCCTGGGCGGAGGCACCGACCCGGCCCTCGACGCTGCGGTCGGCAAGGCCATAGCGTCGGGCGTCACCTTCGCGGTCGCCGCCGGCAACGACTCGGCCGACGCCAAGAACAGCTCACCCGCCCGTGTGCCGGAGGCCATCACCGTCGCCTCCAGCACCGTCGGCGACGCCCAGTCCGGCTTCTCCAACTTCGGCTCCGCGGTCGACCTGTACGCACCGGGCTCGGACATCACCTCGGACTGGAACGACAGCGACCAGGGGACCAAAACGATCTCCGGCACCTCCATGGCCACCCCCCATGTCACCGGAGCCGCTGCCGTCTACCTCGCCGCGCATCCGGACGCCACACCTGCCCAGGTCGCCTCGGCCCTGACCGGGGCGGCAACCGCTGGCAAGCTCACCGACGTCAGCAGCGGAACGCCCAACAAGCTGCTGAAGGTGACCGAGTAGCACCTGCCTCACCGCCTCGACAGAAGAACGCAGCGGCCCGGTATCGCCCTCAGTCCACCTGCAGCAACGGCGGCCACCGGGCCGCTGCCGTCGACGGCAGCGGACACGGAGCCGGGCAGGTCTCGGACCGCCGTCGAGCAGAACGTGACCCGTGGTTGCGCGAACGGGAAGGGCACCACCCCACCGCATGGCGGCCGAACAGCGCGTAGCCCTCCCGTGCGAAGGGGTGTTCGAAGCCCAGCTCGCGGTCGGCGCCCAGCCTGCGCGCCCGACGGTTGTTGCCCACTTTCGGGTGGCAGGTCGATGTGTGTCCCAGTGAAGGGCGGCGTGACAAGGCACACATGGACGGTTCACTACCTAGATGCATGTTGCAGACGAGTGTCACCGATATGTGCGCAACGTGTAATACGGATCGTGTATGCCCCGTTTTTTCTCTTCGGGCAGGCAGGGTGTGCGTGTGCGGCCGACAGGCCGCTTCTCAACCACCGCACCCCGGCCCACGGGCCCGATTCCGTGATCCCCGGGCGTGCCCGCACTCTGCAAGGGGGACCCTGTGTCCGCTTCCGCTTCTGTGAATCCGCTCCGTCTGGCCGCAGCCGCCGTCGTGGCCGCCGTCACCGTGGGCGCGGTCGCGCTGCCCGCCTCCGCCGTGGATCGTCCCGGGGCGCACTGGGACCGCGCTCAAGTGACCATCGGCGACGTGCAGTACGGCACCCACGACCGCTACGAGCGGTCCAACCAGTCCCTCAACCGGGAGTGGGTGGAGATCGCCAACCATGGCCGTCGCGGCGTGAACCTGAGCGGCTGGACGCTGTCCGACCGGGACGGCAACACCTACACCTTCCGCGGCTACTGGCTGGAGGGCCGCGCAACCGTCCGCGTCCACACGGGATTCGGCCGCGACAGCGAGACCGACCTCTACCAGGACCGCCGCCACTCCGTGTGGGACCGGAGCGCCGACACCGCCACCCTGCGCAACGACCACGGCCGCTTCGTCGACGCCACCTCCTGGGGCCGCTACCGCGACGACGACCGCGACTACCAGGGCGACCACCGCCACCACCGCGGCGACGACCGCGACTACCGCGGCGACGACCGCGACTACCGGGGCGACCACCGCCGCTGACGTCCCCGGCGTGCCGGCGGCTCAGCCGCTGCACGCGGCCACCGAACCACGGCGCGCCGCTCCCCAGGAGTGGCGCGCCGTGCACGCCCTTGCCTGCAGCACGTCGCTGCCGTTGTGCGGGCGTTCTGCCAGTGCTGTGACCGCCCGCGGCCCGACCGCACCTCCCGGCCGGAACGCAGCTCATCAGCAAAGGCCGGGCAGCATCGGCGGACCGTCTGAAAACCCGGAACTCTGGGCGTTCCTGGAGTCTGAGGTTTCCCCGTGATCTTGGACGCGGTTCTGTCACGCGGCGAGGGAATCCGTGGCCTGCACCCACCTCGTCGGCGTCCGGTTCGCCGCACCCTCAGATGCGGGCGAAGACGTTGACCACCACTCCGATGTAGAGAATCACGAGGATGGTCCAGAATGTATAGACGATGCCGGGATGCCGGATGTAGAGAGGTATCCGGATGGTGGGGTAACGCTTGCGAAGGTCACGTGGGGTCGGCATACCCCCGGACTGCTGCTGAAGAGCCGCCTTACGCCACACCCTGTTGAGTTCGGCCTCACGCCACTGGCGGGGATTGAGCATGACGGCGGCACGGTCGTCCCCCACGATGAGCACCTCGCCGGCGATCCCGCTGGAGTCGATATGGGTCCGGGTCACGAAGCCGGGCCCTTCGATGATGGTCAGCCGGCGCGCCCAGTTGCGCACCAGGACAGCGCCGTCCACGAGTGCCACATACGTGTTCATGGTGTGCAGGACCGCATAGGCCACGTACCACAGGAAGGGGAGCGCGACGAGGACGATGACCGCCGGTACCGCCGTCGGCCCGAGACCCTCACTGGTGCCGCGCCCGCCCGCGAGCATGCGCGTCATGCTTATGCCCGGCACGATGACCGCCGGTACGATTGCCAGTGCCACGCGGCCGAACCGGCTCTTGTCCGGGGCTACGAAAAGCTCTGTGTGACGGTCACTCACAGCTGCCACCCGGTCTCTCCACACGCGGCGACAAAACGAAGGTCGTCACAGACATCATCCGCCCCCCGACTCCGTTCCACTCCTGCGCTCCTTCATTGGATCCCGGTGCCCCTAGTAGGCCACAACTGCCTTGGCTGTGGGTCGGATTCGGACCTCAGGGGGCCGCGCTCCTGCTGGACATGCTACGCGGCCAACGGCTGTGTGGGTGCGAAGGCAGGCCAGGGCCGGTCCACGGACACGCTCGGCCACCACGCCTCCAGCGACCGGAACGGACGTCATCGCACATCCAACCGCCGCGACCACCAGCCCGGCGAACCCATGCGGTCACATCCCTAGACGGCCAGCCGTGAGTCGGCCATGGGCAGCGGGGGCAGTCGCGTCTCGTGCAGCCATGCCGCGAACAGGCCGTCCAGGGGTTCGTCCGCGTAGCGGGCCGCGTGCGTGGTGAACGTCGCCGTCGTCACGGCCGCCCCCCGGTGCTGCTCGGCCCAGCCACGCAGCATGCGGAAGAACGCCTCGTCGCCCAGGGCGACGCGCACCGCGTGCACGGTGAGGCCGCCCCGCTGGTAGAGCCGGTCGTCGAACATCAGCTTGCGGCCCGGGTCCGACAGCCGCAGGTCCTGCGGCAGCGTGGACAGCGACCGGTGCGCGGAGGCGGCCAGTTGCTGGGCGGTACGGCCGCCCGAGCGCTCCGACCACAGCCACTCCGCGTACTTGGCGAGGCCCTCGTTCAGCCAGATGTGCCGCCAGTCGGCGAGAGACACGCTGTTGCCGAACCACTGGTGCGCCAGCTCGTGCGCGACCAGCCGCTCCGAACCCCGCGCCCCGTCCGCGTGGTTGGCGCCGAACAGGGACAACCCCTGTGCCTCCACCGGCACATCGAGCTCCTCCTCCGTCACGACCACGGCGTACTCGTCGAACGGGTACGGGCCGAACAGCTCCTGGAACAGCTCCATCATCGCGGGCTGCCGGGCGAAGTCCCGCGAGAACCGCGGGAGCAGCTGCGCCGGGATGTGCCCGTGCTGCGGCACGCCGCCCGGCCCCGGGTCGCCCAGCAGCACGGTCTGGTACTTGCCGATCGCCAGCCCGACCAGATAGCTGGACGTGGGCGCCGCCTGCTCGTAGACCCAGGTGGTCGTCGACGCCTTCGTCGTACGGGTCAGCAGGCGCCCGCCCGCGACCACCGAGTACGCCGACGGCGTGGTGATCGAGAGCAGGTACGACGCCTTGTCGGCCGGCCGGTCGTTGCACGGGTACCAGGACGGCGCCCCGACCGGCTGGCTGGCCACCAGCGCCCCGTCCTCCAGCTCCTCCCAGCCGAGCCCGCCCCAGGGGCTGGCCACCGGCCGCGGGTTGCCCGACCAGTGCACCTCGACCGTGAAGGCGGCCCCGGCCCGCAGCGGCTTCGCCGGCCGGATGCGCAGCCGGCCGCCCCGATGCGTGTAGTGCGGCTGCCGGCCGTCCACCCGCACCCGGCCGATCCTGAAGTCGGCCAGGTTCAGCTGGAACTCGGTCAGCTGCGCCCGGCCCGCGATGGCGTTGATCCGAGCCGTGCCGGCCAGCCGGTTCGGGCCGGGGCGGTAGTCCAGCGTGAGCTCGTAGCGGTGCACCCGGTAACGGGGATCGCCGTTGGCCGGGAAGTACGGGTCCGGACCCATGGACTGCTGAACTGCCACTGCTGCGTCTGCTCCCTGCGCTGTGCTGGTCCTCCGTGCCGCCGGTGCACCGCCCGTCGGCGCCGAGCGGCCCGCGCTCAGCGACGCCATGCCTCGATCGGGTTGCCGAGCCACCGGGTGTCGTCGGGGACGGACTCCGCGGCCATGACGAGCGACGCGGGACCCAGCGTCGTACGGGCCCCGATCGTGCTGCCGGGCAGCACGATCCCGCCAGGGCCCAGGGTGGCGCCCTCACGGAGCACCACAGTATCCGTCCTCAAGATCCGGTCGTGGAAGAGGTGTGTCTGGAGCACACAGCCCCGGTTCACGGTCGTGGCGTCCTCCAAGGTCACCAGATCCGTCTCCGGCAGCCAGTAACTCTCCACCCACACGCCCCTGCCGATACGTGCGCCGAGGCCCCTCAGCCACGCCGTCGTCACCGGCGTGCCCGGCACCGAACCGGCCAGCCACGGCACCGCGAGCACCTCGACGAACGTGTCCGCCAGCTCGTTGCGCCACACGAAGGAGCTCCACAGCGGATGCTCCCCGGCGCGGTGCCGCCCCACCAGCAGCCACTTGGCGACGATCGACACCATGGCCGCCACGGCACCCGCCGCGAGCAGCACCAGCCCCGACAGCAGCGGCGCCCACACCCCGAGCGCGGACAGCGCGACCACCGTCAGCCCGGCCAGTGCCGCCGAGCACAGCACCGGCACGATCCGGCCCAGCTCCACCGATCCGCGTGCCCACAGCAGCCGGACGGGCGGGTCGTAGGTACGGCTGCGGTCACCGTCGTTCGCGCTGCGCGGCAGCTTCACCGGCGGCAGGCCCAGGTACGAGGTGTTCTTCTTGGCCTTCTTGGGTGTCGCGGACAGCACCCCGACGAGACCGCCGTCCGGCACGCTACGGCCCGGGGCCGTCATCCCCGAGTTGCCCAGAAAGGCCCGTCGTCCGATCTCCGCGCGCCCGATCCGCATCCAGCCGCCGCCGAGCTCGTACGGCGCGGTCAGCGTGTCGTCCGCGAGGAAGGCACCGTCACCGACGGTGGTCAGGGTCGGCAGGGCGAGGACGGTGGACACCTCGGCGCCCCGCCCGACGCGCATCCCGAGCAGCCGCAGCCACACCGGTGTCACCAGCCCGGCGTACAGCGGGAACAGCGTCTCCCGGGAGCGGTCCATCAGCTGGGTGACGGTCCACGCCTGCCAGCCGATCCGGCCGTGCGTGGGATGGGTGCCTTCGCGCAGGCCCAGGCTGAGCAGCCGTACGGCGACGAGGATCAGCAACGCGTACGCCAGTCCGAAGGCGAGCGTCGCCGGTACCAGCGCAAGCGCCGCGTGCGGCAGCGCCTCGCCGATCCCGTCGCCGGGCCTCACCAGCAGCCCGGCCACCAGGAGCGCCGCCACTGCCGCGAGCAGCGGCAGAGCGCTCAACCCGAAGCCGGTCACGCCGTACATGAACCGCCAGTACGTGCCCCGCTGCGGACGCTGCTCGGGCCAGTTGCGCTTGGCCTTGCCGAGCTTGGCCGCGGGCGCGCCGGCCCAGCGCTGGCCGGTCGGGATCTGACCGGTGACCGCCGAACCGGGCGCCACCTCGGCCCGCTTGCCCACGCGGGCCCCCGGGAACAGCATGCTGCGCGTCCCGACCACCGCGTGGGCGCCGACCCGCACCGGTCCGATCTCCAGCCGGTCGCCGTCCAGCCAGTGGCCGGACAGGTCCACCTCGGACTCCACGGCGGCCCCGCGCCCCAGCCTGAGCATGCCGGTGACCGGCGGCAGCGAGTGCAGGTCCACGTCGGCGGCGACCTTGCCGCCCAGCGCCCGCGCGTACCGCTCCAGCCACGACCCGGTCAGCGAGGTCGCCCCGCTGAACTCGGCGAGCCGCTCCGCGGTCCACAGCCGCAGATGGACGCTCCCGCCGCGCGGATACCGCCCGGGCCGCACGCCCCGCAGCAGCAGCCGTGCACCGCCCGCCGCCACCACGATCCGCCCCGGCGGACTGAACAGCAGCAGGGCACCGGCGGCGATCGGCCACCAGGAGGCGGTCGGCAGCCAGGAGTAGCCGGGCAGCAGATTGCCGACCGCGGCCAGGGCGAGCGTCCAGCGCAGCCCGAGCAGGGTGAACAGCGGCAGCAGCAGGAGGGTTTGGACGACCTGGGCGCGCACCGGCACCGGCGTGACCGTCCGGGCCGTGCCGTCCTCCTGCGCCGAGGCCTCGAGCCGCCGGGCCAGCTTGCGCAGCACCGGCTGCTGGTAGATGTCGAGGACGGCCGCGCTCGGGTAGCGGGTGCGCAGCAGGGTGGTGAGCCGCGCGGCGGCGAGGCTGCTGCCGCCGATCGCGAAGAAGTCGTCGCAGGCGCCGCTCACCGGGATGCCGAGGACCTCCGTCCACTGCTCGGCGAGCCAGGCCTCGGTGCCGTAGAGCTGTTCGGCCTTCCCACCACCGGACTCCAGTCCCTCCACGGGCCAGGGCAGCGCGCCTCGGTCGACCTTCCCGGAGGTGCGGGTGGGCAGCTCGTCGACGGGGGCGAGCAGTGGCACGAGGGCGGCGGGCAGCTCGGCGCGCAGCCTCTCGACCGCGGCCCCCTGGTCCCAGCCGTCCTGCGTGACGACGTACCCGACGAGCAGTTGGTTGCCGCTGCGGGCGGTGCGCACCGCGGCGGCCGCGCCCGCGACGCCCGGCAGCGCCTGCAACGCGGCATCGACCTCGCCCAGCTCGATCCGCCGGCCGCCGAGCTTGATCTGCTCGTCGGCCCGCCCCAGGAAGACCAGCCCTTCGGGCTCGGCCCTGACGAGGTCACCGCTGCGGTACGCCCGTTCCCAGCCGAGGGACTCGAGCGGCGCGTACTTCTCCGCGTCCTTCCCGGCATCGAGGTATCGCGCGAGCCCGACTCCGCCGATCACGAGCTGCCCGCTGCCGCCCATGGCCACGGGCTTCCCGCCCTCGTCCACGACGGCGAGCTCCCAGCCGTTCAGCGGAAGTCCGATGCGCACGGGCCCGCCGCCGGTCATCAGCGAAGCGCAGGCTACGACGGTCGCCTCCGTGGGCCCGTAGGTGTTCCACACCTCGCGCCCTTCCGTGACCAGCCGCTGCGCCAGCTCGGGCGGGCAGGCCTCACCGCCGAAGATGAGCAGGCGTACGTCGTTGAGGGTTTCGGGCTCCCACAGCGCGGCCAGCGTCGGCACCGTGGACACCACCGTGATCTCCTGCTCGACCAGCCAGGGGCCGAGGTCGGCACCGCTCCTGACCTGGGACCGGGGCACGGGCACCAGACACGCCCCGTACCGCCAGGCCAGCCACATCTCCTCGCAGGAGGCGTCGAAGGCGACGGAGAGTCCCGCCATGACCCGGTCTCCGGGCCCGATCGGCTCGTCCGTGAGGAACAGGGCCGCCTCGGCGTCCACGAAGGCGGCGGCACTGCGGTGTGTGACGGCGACGCCCTTGGGTGTGCCGGTGGACCCGGAGGTGAAGATGATCCAGGCGTCGTGCTCGACACCGGGCCGTCCGACAGGCTCGCCGGACGAGTCGCCCACGTCGATCCGGTGGCCGGCCCCGATGACGGCCCGCACCTCCGCCTCCCCGAACACCAGCTCGGCCCGCTCGTCGGGGTCCTCGGCGTCGACGGGAACGTAGGCGGCACCGGCCGCGAGTACGGCCAGAACGGCGACGTACAGATCATTGGTCCCGGAGGGGACCCGCACGCCGACCCGGTCCCCGAGCCCCACCCCCGCCTCGGCGAGTCGCCGGCGCAGCCGCTCGACCTCGACGGCGAGCGCGCGGTAGGTGAGGCGCGTGCTGCCGTCGTCCAGGGCGAGCTCGTCCGGGTACGAACGCACGGACGCGTCGAAGACATCGACCAGCGTGCGCGGCGAGGCGGCGGGCCCCGCGGAGAAACGTGCGGTGTCGCCGAGCTGTTCGCGGATTTCCTCGTCGAGCAGGCCGAGAGCGCTGCCCTCGTGTATGGCTGCCATCCGGTCCTCGCGTCTCGTGCCCGGAAGCCTCCGGGGCGCTGGCGGGCCCGCAGGTCTGCCTGGGGTTGTCCGGCTCCAGCTCCGTAACAAGCCGGAAATTTTAGTACGACGCTAGCCTCGTCCCCTTGGCCGGGCCACTTGGCACGGCCGTTCGGGGTTGCCCGGGAGATCAGCCGGACGGCGCTGACCTGCTGATACGCGAGCGGAACGAGAGGTGGCCCACACATGCCGCCAAGGACGGGACATTACCGGGCAGTTGGTGCACACGTCCGGCCGCCGCCCGCTGCCGACCCCGCCGTGAGCTGCGTGACGGACAGCCAGGGCGGGGCCGTCGCGGGGGAGTTGGGCGGGGTTTAAGGGGCGGGGGGAGCAGGGTCCAAGGGTGACGAGGGCGCGTCACCGGCCGGCCTTGCCCGCCTCAGCTCCGCTGCCCCCAGGCCATCACCATGCCGGGCCCGAGTTCGGCGAGTCGGGGCGAGGCCAGGTAGGCGAGTGCCTCGTCGACGACGGCGGCGTCCACCCGGCCGGTCTCCTGCAACGCGGGCCGCATCCGTTCCCAGGTCTCGCACCAGAAGCGAGCCAGGGGGCTGTCCGCGACCAGCGGTGGGCAGAAGAGTTCCGCGGCGACGTCCCGCAGGCCTTCCTCCCTCAGGAAGTGCGGACAGGCCGGGACGCAGGACGTGTCGGTGCCGATCGTCGACCTCAGCGCCTGCCACATGGCGTCCATCGTCCGCCGGTAGGCGGAGGAGGTGTCCAGGGCATTCGGCACCTCGACGGCATCGCCGATCACCAGCCGGCCTCCCGGGTTCAGCCATCCCGCGAGCCGGGAGATGATGCGGCGCCGTTCGGGCAGGTGCATGAGGACGAACCTGGCATGGATCAGGTCGAAGCCGCCCAGGCGCAGGCTCTCGTCCGTGAGATCGGCGGTGACCACCCGCACCCGGGGGCCCGCGAGGGCGTCCAGGCCGCTGGTGTCCCGGTCCAGGGCGACCACCTCCTCGACGCCCGCCTCCTCCAGCAGCCGGCGCGCCACCGTTCCGGTCCCCGCACCCACGTCCAGGCACCGGCTGCCCGGCCCCGCGCCCAGAGCCCGCAGACGGTGCGTGGTGACGGGGTCGTAGATCAGTGCGGCGGCGTCGATCCGTTCGGCCTCCTGGAGGTGCTCCGGACCGAAGAGTTCCTCTCCGTAGTGGCCCTGGCGGGTGGCTCCCCTTCGCTCCGCACCTCTCGACGCCATGAGAACTCCCTGGTCATCGACGCTCGGCCGGCCTGCGACGGCGGTCAACTCCAGCCTGCGGGGTGCTTCTCCTTTTCACACGCCGTCACGGCCGTTCAGGAGAACCGATCGCGCGCAGCATCCCCAAGGCCCGCTGCAGGGGCGCCGGACCCGTGTCCGTGATGCCGGCCGCACGACGGGCCCGGCGCGTCCGCAGTACCGCGCGCACCGCGGAAAGGGCCGCGCACGCGATCACGGCGGCCTGGAGGTCGGCGTCGGGCGTGTCCGGGGGCAACCTGCGCTGCACCAGGATGGTGAGCCGCTCCTCGAAGTCGGAGAAGGCCTGCACGAGACGGGTCGTGATGACGTTCTCGATGTCCTCGAGCGGGTGACCGAGGGCGGTCAGGGTGGAGGCCGAGAACGGCTTGGCCGCCGCCAGCAGCGCGTTGCACACCGCGTCCAGGGGCTCCTCGTCCGCCGGACGCTCGGACAGGGCGTTCTCGACGTAGGCGAAGATCTGGACGCCGTCCGGCAGCAGCAGTGCTTCCTTGCTCTCGAAGTACCGGAAGAACGTACGCACGGAGACGTTCGCGTACGCGGCGATGTCCGCGACCGTGGTGTCCTCGAAGCCGTGCTCCTTGAACAGGCGGGCTGCGCCTTCCAGCAGCAGGCGCCGCGTCTCCTCCTTCTTGCGTTCGCGCAGTCCGGCGGGGGTGCTCTCACTCGGCATGGGCCGAGCCTCCGCCATGGTGTCGCGACTGTCAATTGACACCCCTGTCATGTGAAGCGCAGCGCGCCAAAATCTGTCATGGATGCCAATTGTCATTCGTGTCATCCCTCTCTAGAGTTCGTGTCACTCGTGACACTTTCTTGGGAGAACACGGTGCCCCGACCCTCGCAGCACCCCACAGCGCCGGCCGAAACGCGCGCCGACGCGCATCCGCTGACGGACCCCGCGCCGGTCCGCGGCGGCCTTGCCCGCCTCGGCGGCCTCTGTGCCCGGCATCCGACGGCGGTCATCGTCGCCTGGTTGCTGCTCCTTCTCGCCGCTCTGGCCGGACGGCACATCGCCGCACCCACCTTCAGTGACCAGGTCAGCCTGCCCGGCACCGCCTCCCACGCCGGCGCCGACCTGCTCGCCACCTCCATGCCCGAAGCAGGCCGGCCCAGCGGCAAGGTCGTCTTCCACACCGGCTCGGGCACCCTGGCCGACCGGCATGCCGCACTCGACCGAACCCTCGCCGACGTGCGCGGCGTGCCGCACGTCACCGCCGCCTCCCCGCTCGTGACCAGCGACGACGGACGCACCGCCTACACCACCGTCTCCTTCGACGAGCAGCTGAAGAACCTCGGCCACCACTACACGGCGCGACTGGACACGGCGACGGAACCCGCCCGGGCGGCGGGCCTGGGCGTCGCCTACGGCGGCGACCTGGAACAGGTGGTCCGTGAACCCGCCGACGACAAACTGAGCGAGGGCGTCGGCGTCGTCACCGCCCTGGTCATCCTGCTGCTGGCCTTCGGCAGCATCCTCGCCGCGCTGCTGCCGCTGGTCACCGCGCTGGTCGGCGTCGGAGTCGGCCTGGGGATCGTGGGCATCGTCGCCACCACGGTCTGCCTCGCGACCTCCGCCACGACCCTCGTCGGCATGATCGGCCTGGGCGTGGGCATCGACTACGCCCTGTTCCTGACCACGCGCTTCCGCCAGGACCTCATCGAGGGGCGTGATCCGGTCGAGGCCGCGGCCCGCACGGCGGGCTCCAGCGGACGTGCCGTCCTCATCGCTGCCCTGACCGTCGCAGTCGCCATGCTCAGTCTGTACGGGTGCGGGCTGAGCTTCATCGGCAAGATCGGCCTGGCGGCCACCCTCGCGGTCGTCGTCACCGCCGGTGCCGCCCTCACCCTGGTCCCGGCAGCCCTGGGCCTGGTCGGCAGGCACATCGACAGGCTCCGTCTGCGCCGCCCCGTCGCCGAGAGCACGGGAACGCGCGACGGCTGGCACCGCTACGCGGAACTCGTCTCCCGGCGCCCCTGGCAGTTCCTGGCCACCGGCCTCGCGGTCCTCGGCGTGTGCGCCGTACCGCTGCTGTCGATCCGCCTCGGCCACGTAGACGCCGGCGCGGACCGGCCCGGCAGCAGCACCCGTACCGCGTACGACTGGATCGCGCACGCCGCCGGGCCGGGCTTCGGCACGGGGGCCAACGGCCCCATCGTCGCCGTGGTCGACGTGAGCGACGTGAACGCGTCCGCCGACCGGATCTCCGACGAGGTGACCGCTGCTCTCAAGGGCACCCAGGGCGTGGCGTCCTTCACCCCCGTCGAGCCGAGCGCCGACGGGCGGATCCTCGTCACCACGCTCACCCCGGCCACGGGCCCGCAGGACGCCGCCACCGATGCCCTGCTCGGCACCCTTTCCGGGCGTACGCTGCCCGAGGCCCTCGGCGGCACCGGCGCCGAGGCCTATCTCACCGGCAGCGTGGCCGGCCAGGCCGACTTCCGCGACACGGTCGGTGAACGGCTGCCGACCGTCATCGGCATCGTCCTGGTCCTCGCCTTCCTGCTGCTCATGACGGTCTTCCGCAGCGTGGTGATCCCCCTCAAGGCCGTCGTCCTCAATCTGTTCACCACGGCCGCGTCCTACGGTGTGCTCGTCGCCGTCTTCCAGTGGGGCTGGGGCGACTCACTGCTGGGGCTGTCCGAACCGGTGCCCATCGAGTCGTACGTGCCGATGATGATGTTCGCGATCGTCTTCGGACTGTCCATGGACTACGAGATCTTCCTGCTCTCCCGGATCGCCGAGGCCTGGCATCGCACCGGTGACAACCGGCGTGCCGTGGGAGAGGGACTGTCCGCGACGGCGCGCGTCATCTCCGCCGCCGCCTTCATCATGACCGCGGTGTTCCTGTCCTTCACCGCCTCGCCGACCGTGGTCGTGAAGATGCTCGCCCTGGGACTGGCGATCAGCGTGATCGTCGACGCCACGGTGGTCCGGCTCGTCCTCGTGCCGTCCGCCATGTTCCTCATGGGCAGGGCGAACTGGTGGATACCCCGCCGCCTCGACTGGATCCTCCCGCAGCTGCACGCCTGACCGTCTCACCACCCGCCCCCGACCCGACGATCCGGAATGAGTGCCCACGTGACATCGAACCGTCGGAAGAGGCCCCGCATCCTCGTGGCCGTGACCGCGACACTGGCCGCCCTCACCTGCGCGACCGATCTGCTTGTCGAACACAGGACCGAGGGGCAGGTCGCCGCCCGGGCCTCGCACCGACTGAAGCCGGAAGGCCCGGTGCACGCCGCTCTCACCACGCCGCTCGCAGGGCTGCGCACACTTGGCGGTGAGGTCGGGGACGTCGAGGTGAGCGCCGAGGGCGTACGCCGTCAGCACACCGTGATGGATGTGACGGTCCGCCTGAAAGACGTCACGACGGATGGCGACAGCGCCGGCGGCACCGGGACCGCCACCGTCGGATACGACCAGGTGACCCGGCGCGTGGGCTCGCTCGGTGAGGGCCTGACAGCCGGCGGGCAGGACGGCGACCTGCTGCTCAGCGGGAGCGTCGGCCGTCTGGGGTTGCCGGTCACCGTGCGGGCCGAGGTGACCACGACGTCGAACGCGTTCACCGTCACGCCCACGACGATCAGCATCCTCGGCCGCAGCGCGGCGGTGGACGACCTCGCTTCCCTGCCCGCGGCCTCCGGACTGCGGGCCGAGCTCGAGCCCCGGACCGTGGCCGTCACCGAACTTCCGCGCGGCGTCGCGCTGACGTCCGCCCGCGCAGCCGACAGCGGTCTCGTCCTCGCCTTCTCGATAGCCGCGGGCCCGACCCCGAGCGCGGGCGGGGGAGCGGCTTGACCGCCGGAGCGGCGGCGGAACAGGACGCGGCCGACGCGAACGCCTTCGGTTCCCGCTCCGGTCGGCGTTCACCGCAAGGGGGCGACCGCCCTGCACCCTTGGATGGTTACCCTCACGTAGCAATAAGCTGGATGAACGCGCGGCCGGCACGTCAACGACCACGCCGGGCCGAGGTTCGAACGTGAGGGAGCGACCGATGACAGAGGGAACCGAGCGAGCCGTACTGGCGGGCGGTTGTTTCTGGGGCATGCAGGACCTGATCCGCAAGCAGCCGGGCGTGGTGTCCACGCGTGTCGGGTACAGCGGTGGCGACACACCGAACGCCACGTACCGCAACCACGGCGACCACGCAGAGGCCATCGAGATCCTCTTCGATCCCACGGCCACGAGCTACCGGGACATCCTGGAGTTCTTCTTCCAGATACACGATCCGACCACGCAGGACCGCCAGGGCAACGACATCGGGCGCAGCTACCGGTCCGCGATCTACTACACCGACGACGAGCAGCACCGCGTCGCCGTGGACACCATCGCGGACGTCGAGGCGAGCGGACTGTGGCCGGGGAAAGTGGTCACGGAGGTCGAGCCCGTGGGCGACTTCTGGGAGGCCGAGCCCGAGCACCAGGACTACCTGGAGCACTATCCGAACGGCTACACCTGTCACTTCCCGCGACCGAACTGGAAGCTGCCGCGCCGAGCTCCCTCAGGGACGAAGTGAGACCTGGCCCTGCGCCGGCACACCGCTCCCGGCCGCGACGCCGGTGACCCCCGATACCCCTGCGCAGGGGGTGTCGGGGCACACGGCCACGGCCGGCTCACGCATCATGAACACGTCCACCGGATCCTCGGTCTCGACGGTGAACCCGTGCCGCTCGTACAGCCGCCGGGCCGGACTGCCCTGGAGCACGTTCAGCCGGACCAGGGTGCCGTCGCGGTCGCACTGCTCCAGCAGCCCGCGCAGTACGGCCGTACCGATGCCGCCGCCCTGCAGGTGCGGGGCCAGGTAGAAGTGCTCCAGCCAGTGGGCGTCCTTTGCCGGCCGCAACGACACGCACCCGGCGAATGCGCCGCCCACCTCGATCACCCAGGTGTGTGCGGGCACGAACCCGTCCCGCAGCCGCTGCCGCACCAGCCGCTCGTCGTACCGCCCGAGCCGCTCCAGATCGGCCCGCAGCGCCACCGCCCGCAGCTCGGCCACCGCCTCGACGTCCGCCACCGAAGCCGGCCGAATCCCCCAGTCCACCATGATCGGCAGATTACCGCGCCAAGCTCCTCCGACTCCTCGAGCCCCACATCCGCGCGACCTCGGCCCCGATGCGCAGGCCCGCGGGGTGTGGCCGGATCGGGAAACCAAAACCTATGCCCGCGCATTCAAAGAAAAAACGGGCCGAATCGAGCGAGTGTTCGCGGAATCGCAGGGAACCAGGAGCAGCGGAGGTTGATAACTATGGTTCCCCTGCTTCTTGTACTCCTGCTGGCCCTGATCCTCTTCGGCGCGGGCTTCGCGCTGAAGGCACTGTGGTGGATCGCGGTGATCGTGCTGATCGTCTGGCTGCTCGGCTTCGTTGTCCGTTCCGCGGACAGCGGCGGCCGTAGGGGCCGTTGGTACCGCTGGTAGCCCGTCGGAAGCACGCGGCGCCCCTGTGGGCCCGGGCATTTGCCCGGGCCCACAGGGCTGTCCGGACGGTCACCGTATCCGGAGAAATCGGTGTAGGCGCCACCTTCACGGGCATGAGAGGTCATAGCTGGGGCCCGGTGACAGCAGTGGGACCTGCCTCCATGCACCGGACCCCAGCGTCAGGGACGCGACGCGGAGTTCCGTCGGGCAGGGGCGTTCAGGAACGACTGCGGAGCCGGCGCGCGAGCACCCGCAGTGTGCTCGTCGGGGGCGGGGACACGGAACCGCGCACTACTGCGGCGCCTCGCGCGCGAACCGCGTCGGCGGTCAGCAGTTCGATCTCCACCAGGGCGCTCATCAGCCGCCGGTTGGGCGCCGGGGTCAACGCCGGCAGTTCCCTGGCGGCCACCAAAGCGCCGCGGGCCGCGGTGACTTGGTCTTCCACCAGCTTTTCCAGGGCCGGCCCGCCGTCGCCGACGGCCAGGTCTTCCAGGGTGAGGGAGAAGTGTTCCAGCGTTGCGGCCGGGACACCCACTCGTCCTTCCCGCACGTCTTCGGCGAGGTCGTTGACGAAGTCGAGACGCTGGCTGCCTTCGATGAAGGTCCGGCACGCGGCCCGGTACCGGGTGTCGTCGGTCTTGGGCCCGAGCAAGGCGCCGACCAGCATGAAAGCGGGGAACGAGTAGGCGTCGACGTAGGCTTGGTAGTCCTGCTCGGTGGCGAAGCCGGCGAAGTCCAGTTCGGCCGTCGCGGTCGACAGGTAGGACTCAACCGTCTGCCGCAGCCGCGGATGTGCGGACACGGTGTTCACCAGCGTGCGGACCAGGGCGGAGTCACTCTCGCCCGTCGTCAACGCTTCGCGTACCTCCTGCTCCCAGGACGCCCACGCTGCTCTGCGCTGCGACGAGGGCCCGGTGTCCAGGAGGTTGTCACCGTGGTGCATCACCGTGGTCGCCGCTACGACGTGCGGCAGTACAGGCCGTGGCAGCAGCAGTGTCGCCGCCAGGTACGGAGCCCGGCGAAAGCGCCGCACGAGGTGCCGCGGAGAGTCGTAGTCCTGGCGCAGCCCCGGCTCCCGGATGCCCGCCGCGTCCAGGCTCTTCGTCCATACACTCACGGTGCGATCGTAGGCGCAGGCGCCCATGACACCGCGGGAGGCGGCGGCCTTTGCGTCCGGCCCGGACTCCACTGCGGCGCTCGCACCGCGCCACGGCGACGACGCGGTGAAGGTGGCGGGCCTGCGGTAGAGGCACTTGGATCCTGCCGGCCCGGCGTGGAACGCGTCGCCGCGGGTCGGCTGTCAGAGGGGTGTGACAGAGTCTGCGCATGCTCGAGATCGCGGTGAAGACGGAGAACGGGGAGCGGCACGTCCGGGTGTCCGGCGAGGAGTTGGCCGGTCTGGTCCGGCGTATCGGTGCCGACGGTGACCGGTTCCTGGTGGTCCAGCGGATACCCGACCTGCCCGACGTCTTCGCTCAGGTCTGGCACGAGGCCGGTGGAGGCTACACGTTGGAGCACCGCGACGGCGCCGCCGACCGGCATTTCCAGGCGTTGGTCGACAGGCCCGACGCCGTGATCGCCGCGTTGACCGGCTGGGCCCGCCAGGAGACCGGTTGGGACGCTGGTCCGGCCTGGTCACTGCTGGACATGGGCCCCACCCGCGAAGTGCCGCCGCTCGACCTCGACGCAGTGGAACGCGAGGAGTTGGAGCGGTGCGTGCGCCAGGTGCTGGTCGGCGGCTACGTCTCCCGCGCCGAACTGGCGGAGCTCGCAGAGGAATACCTCGTGACCGAGGACCGCCGACCCGTTTCGCGCGAGCAGGCGAAGGAGCTCGCCGACCGGATGTGGATCGAGCGCGTCGCGGAGCAGGCCACATGGCAGGGGGAGACCGACCCGGAACGCCTCACCCGCGCGTTCAGCGCGCTGCAGGAGGCCGGTATCACCGCTCGCGAGAACTTCACCTGCTGCCGCAGTTGCGGCCAGTCCGAGATCGGAGGCGAAGGCGGCCCCGACGCCCGCGGCTTCGTCTACTTCCACTCCCAGTGCACGGACGCCGCCGCGGCCGGCCACGGACTGACGCTCCTTTACGGCGGCTTCGACGGAACTTCCGAGACCACCGCGGCAATCGGCCACGAGGTAGTGGCCGCTCTCGAAGCAGCCGGCCTCCACGCCGAGTGGGACCATGACCCGGGCGGGGCCATCACCGTCACGCCGCTGGACTGGCGCCGCCGCTTGGTCGGCTAGGACATGTTCGATGATCAGAGGGAACCAGGTAGCCGGATTTCTGGCCTGTCACGTACGCAGCGATGAGTTTTTCCGGCCCGGTGAGTCTCACCACCGTAGTCGACAGTGCAGGAGAAACAGGTGACTCAGCTACTGAGGGTGCAGAACTTCAACGTTTCGCGTGACGGAATCGGTGCCGGTGAGGACCAGAGCCTGGAGAGGCCGTTCGGCCACGTCGATCCCGGGAAGATGTTCGCCTGGGCCGGCGCCACGGCGAGCTGGCCCATGCGCACCGACCCCGGGGGGAGCCGGGGACTCGACGACTACTTCATCCGGGACTACGCACGCAACATCGGTGCCGAGATCATGGGCCGCAACAAGTTCGGGCCGCAGCGCGGGCCCTGGCACGACCATGAGTGGCGCGGCTGGTGGGGCGACGAGCCCCCCTTCCGCACCCCGGTGTTCGTCATGACCCACCACAAGCGTCCTTCGTTCACGCTCTCCGACACCACGTTCCACTTCGTCGACGGCGACCCGGCCACAGTCCTCGAGCAGGCACGGGAGGCGGCGCAGGGCAAGGACGTCCGACTTGGCGGCGGCGTCACCACCATCCGGCAGTTCCTCGACGCCGACCTCGTCGACACCATGCATGTAGCGGTCTCGCCGGTGGAGCTCGGGTCCGGACTGCGACTCTGGGAGTCCCCGGATGAACTGCTCGACCGGTTCCACCTCGATGTCGTGCCCAGCCCGAGCGGGGTGACACACCACCTGTTCTGGCGAAAGTGACACGACGGCCCACTCGGTGACGTCCGTGGAGCGTGCCCGGCACGGCGTCCGGGTCGCCCGCGTCCGAGCCGAAGACCTGCGGCGGCAGGCCCTCGTAGCGGTAGGCCTCCTGTCCCCCCTGGTCCAGGGGGAGGGCGGGCGGCCACCGCAGGTGCTTCGGGCTCAGTGCGTGCTCGTCGAGCATCAGGCCCACCAGGTCGCGGTGGAAGCCCTGACCGGAGTGGCTCGCGGCCGCCGGGGCCGGCCGTTCGCCTGCGAGCTTCAGGCCGGCGCGGAGCACACCCGCCGCCTGCATGGGTTGTTGGAGGAGCGGGGGAAGAGGGGGGATGTCACGTCGCCGAGTGCCAGTTCCACCGAGCCGTCGGCGGCGAGCAGTACCAGGCTGCCCCGGTGACGTCCTTCGACGAATCCCGGGCGGACGACCTCGGCGAGGACCGGGTTGGTGACGGTGGCGGCGGCCATGGCGGGCCGGGGCACCGACGGTGGCCTTCCGGACGGGGGTCGGACCGACCTGCCGGGCCCGGCGCCCCTGATCGCCGGGGTCGCCGGTCAGGTGAGCAGGCCGTCCACCTGGTCAGTGGCCGGCTCCGGATGCGCCTGGCGGCGGGCGCCGTACGGCACGCGGAGGGTGGGAATGCCTGCGGGCCTCGTGTGGTTGGAAGCACCGTGGTGGTGAAGGGGACAGTGTCCCCGGGCCTCACCTTCTGCCCATGAGGACGATCGTTCGGCTGAAGCCTCGTGGAGCGTTTCCGCCGCGTAGGCGACCGCCCTTCACGACCACCGTTCCGGTCGTGCGGCCCAGCCGGTTTCCGGCTCGGGCGGCACGACGGGAACCGGGAATGCCGCAGCGCACCGCCTTGTTGAGCACAAATGACATGCCCGGGTCAAGACCGGGTGTGCGAAGGGAGAACCTCATGGCACGCAGCACCGTGCGTCCCGTCGTCAGGCTGAAGTCGACGGCAGGGACCGGCGTCACCTACGTGACGCGCAAGAACCGTCTGAGCGACCCCGACCGGCTCGTCCTGCGCAAGTACGACCAGGTCGTCGGCCGGCACGTCACCTTCCGCGAGGAACGCTGAACCACGCCGTCGCCCCTCCCGGCGGACGGCCACGAGGAGACAAGCCCCATGAGGTCTGGCATCCATCCCGAAACCCGGCCGGTCGTCTTCCGCGACCGGGCCGCCGACACCCTGTTCCTCATCCGTTCGACCGCGGCCGCGTCCAAGACGATCGTGTGGGAGGACGGCGTCACCTATCCGCTGATCGACGTGGAGATCTCGTCGGCCGGCCATCCCTTCTGCACCGGCACCGCGCGGGTCGTGGACACCGCCGGGCGCATCGAACGCTTCCAGCGCCGCTACGGCCGTCCGGCCACGCATCGCGGCTGACCGCCGTGTGCGCCTGAGCACGAGGAGAACCGAGTCATGAAGGTACGCAAGTCCCTGCGCTCACTGAAGTCCAAGCCCGGCGCCCAGCTGGTGCGCCGCCGCGGCACGGTGTTCGTCGTCAACAAGAAGAACCCCCGCTTCAAAGCCCGTCAGGGCTGACAGATCACGCCCAGAAGGCGCCCGGCCCGGTCCTGCCACCCGCAGGGCCGGGCCGAGCTGCACCGATGAAGAGGACGGCGGCCGGCGTGTGGGCTGCCCCGCCGGGCATGCCGCGATCCGGGCCAGGGCAGTCGTCGCGCCTCGTCGTCACCCTCGGCGACGGCGGACACACCGGTCGCCGAGCGAGGAGCCGCAGTGTTAGAAAAGGGGCATGAGCGGACGTTCCCGCTGGCCATGGGGGAGGGCGGCGCCACCGCCCGGCACACGGAGGTCATCCGAGCCGTCCCGTCGTCCAGGCCCATGGCCGTCACCGGGACGCCGCCTTGCGCCGTCCCTGAGCGTGCGCACCCTCGCCGCGCAGGTCTTTCTGCTGCAGGCCCTCATCATGCTGGTGGTGGTCGCGGTGTCGGCCGCCGCCCTGGTCCTGCAGGGGCGGTACGACGCCGAGCGCAGCGCCAGGAACCGTTCACTGGCCGCGGCCGAGGCGTTCGCGCACGCGCCCGGCACAGCACTCGCGCTGCAGTCACCGGACCCGACGGCACGGCTGCAGACGGCGGCCGAGCAGGCGAAGCAGGGATCCGGCGTCGACTTCATCAGCGTCCTCGACGAACACGGAGTCCGCGTCACCGATCCGGTCCCCGCGCTGATCGGCACGAAGGCACAGGGCGTCGGCCGCGCCGCCGCCGGGGAGGCGTTCACGGAGACGTTCCACGGCCGGCCCACCAACGCCGTGCGCGCGGTCGTCCCCGTGATGGACGCGAGCAGACGTGTGGTCGGCATGATCAGTGCCGGAATCCAGTTCGCGCCCCTGGGCCACGTGCTGAACCAGCAGCTGCCGATGCTGCTCGGTGCGGTGGGGGTGGCCCTCGTCCTCGCGACCGGTGGCACGGCTCTGGTCAGCCGGCGGCTGCTGCGGCAGACCCACGGGCTCGGCCCGGCCGAGATGACCCGGATGTACGAGCACCACGACGCGGTGCTGCACGCGGTGCGCGAGGGCGTTCTGATCGTCGGTGGCGACGGGCGACTGCTGCTCGCCAACGACGAGGCGCGCCGGCTGCTGGGCCTTCCCGAGAACGCGGACCAGCGGCAGGTGACGGAGCTGGGGCTGGGGTCCGGTCTGACACGGATGCTGGTCTCCGCTGAAGCCGCCACCGACGAGGTGATCCGCGTCGGAGGCCGGCTGCTGGCGGTGAACATCCGGCACACCGCACCGTACGGCGGTGCCCAGGGCCTGGTCGCCACCTTCCGTGACACCACGGAGCTGACAGCGCTGTCCGGCCAGGCCGAGGTGGCGCGGGGCCGGCTGTCGTTCCTCTACGAGGCTGGCATGCGGATCGGCACCACACTCGACGTGCAGCGCACGGCCGAGGAACTCTCCGAGGTGGCGGTCCCGCGCATGGCCGACTTCGTCACCGTGGAACTCCTCGACTCCGTGCTGCGCGGCGAGGAGCCCACGGGCGCGGTGCACCGGATGCGGCGCACCGCCCTGCGCGAATCGCGGGCCGGGCATCCGTTGCAGCCGGTGGGAGATCTGATCCAGTTCGTGGTGGCCGACACACCCATGGTGGCGGCGCTGCAACGCGGCAAGGCCGTCCGGGTACCGGATCTGCACACCGCCCAGGACTGGCGGGCCCAGGACCCGGAGGGGGCGAGGGAGGCGCTGGACTACGGCATCCATTCACTGATCACGGTCCCTCTGCGGGCCCGAGGGATTGTCCTTGGCATGGTCAACTTCTGGCGGGGCGCCGACTCCCCGCGGTTCGAGGAGGAGGACGTCGCGGTGGCCGAGGAACTGGTCGCCCGGGCGGCCGTCGCGATCGACAACGCGCGCCGGTACTCCCGTGAGCACGCCCTGGCCGTGACGCTGCAGCGCAGTCTGCTGCCCCTGGGCCTTCCGGAGCAGGACGTGCTGGAGATCGCCTCCCGCTATCTGCCGGCGCAGTCCGGCGTGGGCGGCGACTGGTTCGACGTCATTCCGCTGCCCGGCTTCCGGGTGGCGCTGGTCGTCGGCGACATCGTGGGGCATGGCCTGCATGCCGCGGTCACGATGGGACGGCTGCGGACCGCGGTGCTGAACTTCTCCTCGCTGGACCTGCCCCCGGACGAACTCCTGGGCCACCTCGACGAGATGGTGACGCGGCTGGACACACAGACGGCGACCGCCGCCGACGACCGTGCACCGCTCACCGGCACCACCTGCCTCTACGCCATTTACGACCCGGTCGGCGGGCACTGCACCCTCTCCCGAGCCGGACACGTCGCACCGGCCGTGGTGGATGCCCGGGGCAGGGTGACCTTCCCCGACCTTCCCCTGTCGCCGCCCCTGGGGGTGGGCGGGCACCCCTTCGAGGCCGGCGAGCTGGAACTGCCGGAGGGCAGCCGTCTCGTCCTGTTCACCGACGGCCTGATCGAGAACCGCGGACGGGACGTCGACGAGGGCCTGGAGATCCTCCGCTCGACCATTGCCCATGCGGACCAGACACCGGAGGAGACCTGCCACGCCCTCATGGAGAAGATGCTGCCCGAGCACCCCACCGACGACGTGGCGGTGCTGGTCGCCCGGACTCGGCTGCTCGACCCGTCCCGGGTCGCGACCTGGGAGGTGCCGTCCGAGGTGAGGGCCGTGTCCCAGGTGCGTGCGGACGTCAGCCGCCGCCTGGACGACTGGGGACTGCAGGACTCGGTGTTCACCACGGAACTGATCCTCAGCGAGCTCCTCACCAACGCGATCCGGTACGGCGCTCCGCCCGTGCGGGTCAGGATCCTGCTGGGGGCCACGCTGGTCTGCGAGGTGTCGGACGGCAGCAACACCTCGCCCCGGCTGCGGCGCGCGGCCACCACCGACGAAGGAGGCCGCGGCCTGTTCCTGGTCTCCCAGTTCGCGGACCGGTGGGGCACACGCTATGCGCCGCGGGGAAAGGTGATCTGGGCCGAGCAGACACTGGGCCGCAGCCGGGAACCGGACGCGGCCGCGCTGTTCGACGCCATGGCCTGGTGAGACCGCCGGACCGGACCGACGGCGAAGCCGGCCACCTTCCTCCGCGTGCCTGCTCGGCCCTGCCGCGCGGTCAAGAGGGCTGCTGGTGGTTCTGGTCGTCGTCCTGGGGCGCGGCCACGGGGGCGGTGGTGGCCCGCGGGATCAACTGGGTCGGCAGGACGACGTGCCGGGCATGGTCCGCCTCGGAGTCGTCGATGAGCTTCAGGGCCAGTTCACCCGCTGCCCGGCCCATCTCCGACGGCGACTGGGCCACCGTGGACAGATCGAACCACTCGGCCACCTGGTGGTCGTCGAAGCCGATGACGGACATCCGCTCGGGTACCTGTATCCGGGCCTGGCGCAGGGTGTGGATGACGGCGGCGGCCAACTCGTCCTGCTCGGCGAAGAGAGCGGTGGGCGGCTCCCGCAGGCTCAGCAGGTGTCCGACCCCCGCGACGAGGCCGCGCCGGTCGTCGGCCGCCATCGTCACCACCAGATCGTCGTCCATGGGAATGTCCGCCTCGGCGAGCGCCTGCCGGTAGCCGAGCAGCCGTTCGCGCGAGCTGAAGGTGAACCCGCTGGCGCCCGTGGTCGGTGCGAACGCGATCCGGCGGTGGCCCAGGTTGAGCAGATGCCGGGTGGCCTTCAAGGCTCCGGCCACGTCGTCGACGTACACGCTCGGCCGGCCCTCGGCGTGCTGGCTGACGTAGATGACCGGCATCCCGAGGTCGTCCAGCCGCGCGGTCTCTTCGTCGGTGAGGTCGAATCCGAAGACGAGCAGCGCGTCGGCGTTCCGGCGGGCCGGGAGACGCTCGAAGAACGACGTGCGCTCGGCCAGGTCGGGGATGACGTAGACGTTCAACTCCATGCCGGCCGCGCGCAGCACCGGGCCCAGGCTGGACAGCGCCGATCCCATGAACCACGAGTTGAGCGTCGGTACGAGCACCGCGACGACCCCCGTCCTACCCGTGACGAGGCTCGCGGCCTGGCGCGAGACCGCGAAGTTCAGCTCACGGGCGGCCTGTTCGACCCGGGCGCGGACCTCGGGCGAGACGGTCGGCAGCCCGCGCAGGGTGCGGGAGACGGTGGAGGGAGAGACGCCGGCCCGTTCGGCGACGTCGGCCATCGTGGGATGCCGTTGGGCGGGTGACATGAGCGGAAGTTAGCACAGGCGATGCCTCATTTCCCACCCTGCCGTGACAGCGCTGTCACGCCGCCGCACGTGCGGGAAATAGGTCCCTTTTGTCCCTTAATAAGCTGCGCAGTCCTTCTAAATCTGTTCGAGCTACCGACGAGTTACGGATTGACTTCCCCCAGGTGCACTCCTAGCGTGCAAGCGTTGTCTCGCTGGGGTTGAAGTCGCCGCCACGAACCCATTGTTCAAGGCTTTGAACTGCATTTTCGTCCCGTGAAGTGCCATGACAACACAGTCTCAACAGCGACAAGCCGCGTCTTCGGTTCCGCACGACCAGGAGAGAGACAGTGAAGATCAGGACCACCAGAGCCCTCCAGTGCTCGGCGACGCTCGTCGCCGCCGGGCTCCTCCTCACCGCCTGCGGCTCGTCCGGGGGCAGCGGCTCCGGAGAGCGGGCCGGGAGCACGTCGTTCAAGGGCCGTGGCCCCATCACCTACGTGGCCGGAAAGGACACGTCCGGCGTCGTGCAGAAGGTCATCGACCGCTGGAACACGCTGCACCCGAAGGAGAAGGTCACCTTCGTGCAGCTGCCGACGGACGCGGACTCGCAGCGGCAGCAGATGATCCAGAACGCGGAGACGAAGTCCGACGCCTACACGGTGCTCTCCCTCGACGTCGTGTGGACCTCGGAGTTCGCCGCCCACCAGTGGATCGACCGCCTGCCCGAGAAGCAGTTCCCGCTGCGGAACATGCTCAAGCCCGTGGTCGAGACGGCGAAGTACCGGGGCGCCCTGTACGCGGCCCCCGCCAGTTCGGACGGCGGACTGCTCTACTACCGCACCGACTTGCTCAAGAAGGCCGGCATCGCGCAGCCCCCCACCACCTGGTCGCAGATGACGGCGGACTGCGCCAAGGCGAAGAAGCTCCCCGAGGCCAAGGGCATGTCGTGCTACGCCGGTCAGTTCCAGAAGTACGAGGGGCTGACCGTCAACTTCGCCGAGGCCGTCGGCTCCGCGGGCGGTGTCGTCACCGACGCGAACGGCAAGCCGGACGTCGACACTCCCGAAGCCAGGAAGGGCCTGGACTTCCTCGCCGGTTCCGTCAAGAACGGGACGATTCCCAGGGAGGCCATCACTTACCAGGAGGAGGACAGTCGTCAGGCGTTCCAGTCCGGCAAGCTGATGTTCCTGCGCAACTGGCCGTATGTGTACGCGCTCGCCGAAAAGAGCAAGCTGGCGGGGAAGTTCGCGGTCGCACCGCTGCCCGGACTGAACGGACCCGGCTCCTCCAGCCTGGGCGGGCACAACCTCGCCCTGTCGTCCTACGCCAGGAACAAGGCCACGGCCGTGGACTTCATGAAGTTCTTCAGCAGTGAGGACAGCGCGAGCACGTTCCTGCGGGACGCCTCCCTCGCCCCGCCGTACGCGCACCTGTACGACGAGGCGTCGCTGGTCAAGCAGTATCCGTACCTGCCCGTCCTCAAGCGGTCCATCCTGCGCGCCGTGCCGCGTCCGCGCGTCGTGCAGTACGGCGACGTGACCTCGGCGATCCAGCAGGAGGCGTACGCCGCGCTCACCGGCAGCAAGAGCAGCGCGCAGGCGCTGAAGGACCTGCAGAGCGCCCTGCAGAAGTCCACGGCGCAGTGAGGAGCGGGTCATGACCGACACGACGATCCCGCCCGGCACCACCGTCCACGAACGCGACAACGCTTCCGGGCGGCGATCCGCACCGGTGAGTCCGCGCCGCCGGGCCCGGGCGACCGCCGGCTCGGGTCGGATGGCGGCGCTGCTGGTCTCCCCGACGCTGCTGGTGCTGGCGATCGTGGTGCTCTACCCGACGCTCATGGCGCTGAACGAATCGCTGTACGGGCCGAAGGGGTTGGACCCCAAGTCCGGCTTCATCCGCACCACCGAGCCGTTCGTCGGACTGCGCAACTACGCCGACGTGTTCGGCGCCGCCGGGGATCGGTTCTGGAACGCCTTCTGGAACACCACGTTCTTCACGGTCGTCACCGTGGGACTGGAGACGGTGATCGGTGTGGCGATGGCACTGATCATGCACAAGGCGTTCCGGGGCCGCGCCCTGGTGAGAGCCGGCATCCTCGTGCCCTGGGCGGTGCCCACGGCCATCTCCGGCCTGCTGTGGCGGTGGATCTTCAACAGCGACGGCATCGCCAACGCCATCATCGGCCACCAGATCCTGTGGACCACCGAAGGCTTCCACGCCAAGGTCGCGGTCATCGTCGCCGAGGTGTGGAAGACCGCCCCCTTCATCGGGCTGCTGGTCCTGGCCGGCCTGCAGGTGATCTCCAAGGAGGTGTACGAGGCGGCCCGCATCGACGGAGCAGGCGCCCTGGGCCAGTTCTGGCACGTGACCCTCCCCCTGGTGAAGCCCGCGCTGCTGGTGGCGGTGCTGTTCCGGTGCCTGGACGCGCTGCGGATGTTCGACCTGCCCTACATACTCGTCGGGGCGCAGAAGAACTCGGTGGAGACCCTGTCCATGCTGGCGCAGAACGAGGCCTCCAACGTCCGATTCGGACCGGCCTCCGCCTACGCGGTGATCCTCTTCCTCTATGTCCTCCTCATCGCGCTCGCCTTCGTCCGGCTGCTCGGCGCGGACCTCGTCGGCGACCGCGACGCCGCAAAGGCGAGCAGGAGCGGGCGCCGGAGCATCCTGGCGTTCCGCCGCACGGAGGTGACGGCATGACCCTCACGGCGAAATGGCGCAACCGGCTGCTGTACGTGGGCGTCGCCGCGGTGGTGGCCTACTGTCTGGCCCCGTTCTACTGGATGCTGGTGTCCAGCCTGCGGCGCACCTCCGACATCTTCGACACCTCGCTGCTTCCCAGCCCGGTGTCGTTCGAGAACTACCGGGCCGTGTTCGACCCGTCCCAGGGGTTCACGCGCGCGTTGCTCAACAGCCTGATCGTGGCGGGCGTCACCAGCGCGCTGGCGCTTCTGCTGGCCACGTTCACCGCCTATGCGATGGCCCGGCTGCAGTTCCGGTTCAAGCGGCTGATCCTCACGCTGATCATCGCCACCTCGATGTTCCCGGTGGTTTCGATCGTGGTTCCGCTGCTGAAGCTGTTCACGGACATCGGCTGGATCAACACCTACCAGGCCATGATCGTGCCGAGCATGTCGTTCGCGCTGCCGCTGGCGGTGTGGAACCTGACCACGTTCTTCCGGCAGATGCCGGACGAGTTGGAGCACGCGGCCATGATCGACGGCTGCACCCGTGGCCAGGCGTTCCGCAGGATCATCATTCCCCTCGCCGCACCGGGCATCTTCACCACCGCGATCATCACCTTCATCGCGGCCTGGAACGAGTTCCTCATCGCCCTGTCGATGACCAACAAGTCCGCCATGCAGACGGCACCGGTCGCCATCTCCAAGTTCTCCGGCGCCACCCAGTTCGAGACCCCGTTCGGCAGCCAGATGGCGGCGGGCGTCCTGGTCACCGTTCCCCTGGTGGCCATGGTGCTGCTCTTCCAGCGCCGTATCGTCGCCGGACTCACCGCCGGCGCGGCCAAGTAGGCACTGCACGTCCCGGACCCCCCGTACCGTCCCAGACCCCCTAAGGACTCACTCCACACCATGTCCCGCACCGCACCGTGGTGGCGCAGCGCCGTCATCTACCAGGTCTACATCCGCAGTTTCGCCGACGCGAACGGTGACGGCGTCGGCGACATCGCCGGTATCCGTTCCCGCCTGCCGTACCTCAAGTCGCTCGGTATCGACGCCATCTGGATCAACCCGTGGTACAAGTCACCGATGGCGGACCACGGTTACGACGTGGCGGACTACCGCGCGATCGACCCGCTGTTCGGCACCGTGGCCGAGGCCGAGCAACTCATCGAGGAAGCGCACCGGCACGGCATCCGCGTCATCCCCGACATCGTGCCCAACCACACCTCCGACCAGCACGCCTGGTTCCAGGCGGCCCTGGCGGCCGGACCCGGCAGCCCGGAACGCGAGCGGTACGTCTTCCGGCCCGGCCGCGGACCCGAGGGCGCCGAACCGCCCAACGACTGGGTCTCCTGCTTCGGCGGCCCGGCCTGGACCCGGCTGCCCGACGGGGAGTGGTACCTGCACCTGTTCGCACCCCAGCAGCCCGACCTCAACTGGGAACACCCCCACGTACGCGCGGAGTTCGAGTCGATCCTGCGCTTTTGGTTCAGCCGGGGCGTCGACGGGTTCCGTATCGACGTCGCCCACGGACTCATCAAGCACCCCGAACTTCCCGACCTGCCGCCCCACCAGGAACCGGCGGTGCTCGGCCCCCTCCTCTCCCGGGAGACCGCCGACGAGCGGCCCCGGCAGCACGTCGACCACCCCCACTGGGACCGCGACGAGGTCCACGACATCTACCGCGCCTGGCGCAGGGTGGCCGACGAGTTCCCCGGCGACCGGTCGTTCGTCGCCGAGGCGTGGGCCGACACCCCCGAGCGGCTCGCCGCGTACGTCCGCCGGGACGGCCTGCACACCGCGTTCAACTTCGACTTCCTCATGTCCAGTTGGAGTGCGAAGGACCTGCGCGCGGTCATCGATGACTCGCTTGCGATGCTCGGCGCGGTGGGCGCGCCGGCCACCTGGGTGCTGTCCAACCACGACGTCGTGCGCCACCCGAGCCGCTACGGACGCAGGGCGGTCAGGCGGTGGACCGCGAACGAGCCGTACCGTCCCGAAGGCCCCCTGGACCTGGAACTGGGCACCCTGCGTGCCCGCGCGGCCGCCCTGCTCATGCTCGCCCTGCCCGGCGGGGCGTACATCTACCAGGGTGAGGAGTTGGGCCTGCCGGAGGTCGAGGACCTGCCCGAGGACGTCCTTCAGGACCCCGTCTGGGAGCGGTCCGGACACACCGACCGAGGCCGCGACGGCTGCCGCGTGCCCATCCCGTGGTCCGGGAAGGCCGCACCGTACGGCTTCAGCCCCGAGGACGCCGCCGACACGCCCTGGCTGCCGCAGCCCGCCGTGTGGGGTGAACTGAGCGTCCAGGCGCAGACCGGCGACGAGACGTCGATGCTGGAGCTCTACCGCCGCGCCCTGCGCCTGCGCCGTGAGCACCCCGCGCTCGGCGACGGCACCCTCACCTGGCGGGAGGCCCCCGAGGGAGTCCTGGCCTTCGACCGCGCCCCCGGCTTCGTCTGCCTGGTCAACCTCTCGGCCGAGGCGTACCGGCTGCCCGCCCACACCTCGGTCCTGCTGTCGAGCGGACCGGTCTCCGATGGCCTGCTCCCGCCCGACCACGCGGTGTGGCTCGCGGTATAAGCGACTGCGCCCGGGGCGACCGCCCGCGCGGTCGCGCCTCCGGCAGCGGAATGCCGGAGTGCGCCCGCGCGGGCCATGTCCTCGGGAGCGCCGATACGGCGTACGGCGTATCGGCGGCGCCGTTGGTAGCGGGCAGTCGCCCGGCACCACGCTCGTCTGCCGCGCCCGACCGGCTACCGAAGTCGTCCTCCACCACGAGCCGTGAGCCCCGTCGCCCGCGGTGGCCACGACGTTGCCCTGGTCACCGGGTCCACCTCGGGGATCGGGGAAGCCGTCGTGCGGAGGCTGTGACCGCCCCGCCGGCCGCGCGACGGTACCGTCGCCCGTGGCAGGTGAGCCGACGGGCAGGCGGCCACCTCTAGGGTGTGCACAGCGAGCGTCCGCCGATCAGTCCGGAGGTGCCATGTTCCCGCAGATGAGGGTGACAGCGATCACCCTCGACTGCGCCGATCCGCTGGCTCTGGTGGCGTTCTACGAGCAGGCCACCGGCCTCGCGCGCCACCCGAAGTCGGACGCCGCGTTCGCCGGCCTCAGGGGGGAGGACGGACTCTTCATCGGCTTTCAACGGGTCGGCGACTACCGGGCTCCGCGCTGGCCCGACCAGACCGTTCCCCAGCAGTTCCACTTCGACTTCACGGTCGAGGACCTGGACGAGGCCGAGACCCGGCTGCTGGGGCTGGGCGCGGGCAAGCCGGATCACCAGCCGGGTGAGGACAGGTGGCGGGTCCTCACCGATCCGGCCGGGCATCCCTTCTGCCTCGTCAGAGGGTGATCCCGCTACTGCCGACCGACTTCACTCGGCCATGACACGGCCGTATCCGCAGCAGTGGCCGAGGACCCGGGCCTGCCGGTTCAGGGCCGCCGGCCAACCGAGGTTCACCGGATGGGTGAACGTCTTCGTGGCGCCGCCGCTGTCCCCGTACGCGATCTGACTGCCAAGGTCCTTCACGCGGGCACAGCATGGGGATTCGTGGCCGGCGTGGGCAGCAGCGGTCACACGCGATCAGCCGAGCCCGAGCCGGCCGCCGATCTCACCGGCGACCTCGGGGTGGGCGAGGTACTCCGCGATATTGTGGGCCCGGTCGCGGGCGTTGACGACGGCGACGTCGGTCACCGTGCCCGCCCACTCGTCGGCCAGCGGGCATCCGATGGCCACCGCGTCGGACGGGGACCACGCGTTGAGCCAGTCCGCCACCACGTCGGGGCGCTTCGGCCCGCTGATGAGCAGCCTCTTGTACACGCTGTCCAGTCCCAGCGGGCTGCCCGCCGTGGTGAGGTGGATCGTACGCAGCGCGGGAGACAGCCGTGTGGTGAGGTCCATGCCGACCACCGTGCCGAGGCTGTGGCTGACGAGTATCACCTCCCCCTCCTCCGGGAGCGTCTCCAGCACACAGTCCAGGACCGCGTCCCGGACGCGCCGGTCGTCGAGATACGCGGCCACGTCATGGAGGACCAGGGCAATGGTCCACGCGTCGAGGTCACTCCTCGCGGCCAGCCAGCCCAGCTGCCGGTGAAGGCCTCCGACGACGTCGCCCAGGCCGATCCGCTCGACGTCCGGCTGCCTCTCCTCGGGGATGTTCCACCGGACGGCGGCCTCGCCGATCATCTCCTCGTACACCGCTCGGGCCGAGGGCGAGGCGGGGGCAACCGCCTCGGCCGGGGAGAGACTCATGGCCTCGGTGACCCGTGGAACGGCCTCGTGTGCGGAGAGCACCTGCACCAGCCGATCGCCGTAGTAGGGGAACCAGGCGTCGGCCGGGTCGATCGGCGGGAGCCCGGCGCGGACGAGCCCCTGGTTGAGACCGGCCGTCCAGTCGCGGCGCAGGTCCTCCGGGTCCTTGCGCTCCTGGGAGCGCCCGTGCAGGAAGACGAGATGGCGCTCGCCGCCGAACGCGCCGTCCCGGGCGCGCAGCCCCGTGTGCGCGCGGGCAGTCGCGGCGGCCGGTCCGGGTACGGAGACCGCAGGCGCCGTAGCGGGCACCGCTGCCGGCACCGCGGACTCCGCCAGGCCCAGGCCGGATTCGGTGCCCATGTCCGCCAGCGGACCCGACCGGGTGCCGGACGGCAGTTCTGCGAGGTGCCGCAGGATGGAGCTGACGCGCACGCCCTCGTTGGACACCCAGTCGACCGCGTCGTCGCCGTCGCCCGGCTGCCACACCTGGCCGTCCGTGCGCAGGACGCGCCCCTGGTCGTCGGTCTTCGGCACCCCGCTGTGGTGGAGCGCGACGACCTCCCACTGATCGTTGAAGACCGGGGAACCGGAATTGCCGGGCTCGGTGTCCGTCTTGTACTGGAGGAAGTCGTCGAGCCGCACCTGGAGCATGTTGTCGCGGACGGCGATCTCTTTCAGGCGCCCCATCGGGTGACCGATCACGTTGACGGGCTCGCCGATGACCAACTTGCCCGGCTGGACGCTGAGCCGGTTCCAGCCGAACGTCTCACCCGGCGGTCGCCCGTCCGGGCCGGGGGCGACCAGTACCAGGGCGAAGTCCAGGCGCTGGTCGGCCACGAAGAACGCGTCCGGGTCCAGTTCCAGCCGGGTCGCCGGCTGAGGGGTGTTGTCGACGGTGACCTGGGCGTCGAACTCGACGAAGCACTGCCGGGCCGCCTCCACGTCCGCGAGCACGTGGTGGTTGGTCATCAGCAGGCTCGGCGACACCAGGAAGCCCGTGCCGAGCGGCAGCTCACGGCCGTTCTCCCGCACCGATATCCGGGCGACGGTGCGCGCCACCCGGGCACCACGCGGCAGGAAGCTCCACGCCTGCAGGTCCTTGGACACCCCGAGGATGCGTTCGTAGGCGTCGGGCGCGGCCAGCGGTTCCGCGCGCACGGCCTCCACGGCCAGGGCGGCCGGCACCGCGTGCCGGTCCAGCAGGCGCATGGCGCGCGCGGCGAGCGCCTGCCGGGAGTCCGGGAAGGGGACGCCGGCATCCTGCTGCCGCTCCACGTCCCGGCGCTCGTCGCTGGTCGCGCGGTACCGCTCGGCAGCCGCGGCGAGTTGGCGTGCGCGCTCCTGCCGAAGCCTTTCCGTGACCGCCATCTCAGGTGTCCCTTCCTGCGGCGTTGTGCCACGGCACGAAGGCGTTGTTCAGCCCGGACAGGGCCGTACGCAGCTCGGGGTGGTGGCGCAGCAGGACGGTGACCATGCTGTTGTCGTCGATCCAGGCCATGCCGGCCTTGGAGTAGACCTCGGGCGTGTAGTACGTGGTGAAGAAGCGGTCACTGTTCAGCCGGCGCGAGGCCATCAGGATGAAGATGCGGAACGCCGTGTCACTGAAGGCGAATCCGGCCGGGAGCTTTTCCGCGTACAGCCCGACCATCAGGTCGACCTTCTCGATGTCGCCGTCGTAGAGCCGCTCGATCTGCTCGGCCCACGCCGGATCGTGTGCCAGCTCCGTGAAGCTCTCCGCGGGCTTGAGCCGCAGCAGCCGTCGGAACGCGTTGTAGCGGGGCACCCCCAGCTCCCGGGAGCGCAGGATGTCGGTGGCCGCGAGGTCCTGCAGATGCCCGTCCGGCCGCTCGAACTCCTGGAGGAAACCGGGGAAGTTGTGCAGGGTGACCAGCCCGGGATGGAGCGTGCCGAAGCTGTAGAGCAGGTCGGCCATCTCCGTGGTCTCCAGGAACTTCAGCGCTCCCGGGCCGGAGATGTCGCGCAGGGTGCAGTGACGCAGGGTCGTGTCGTCGGCGACGGAGCGCAGATGCCAGTCGTCACGGATGAGCGGGTGCATGCGGTAGACCGCCACGAATTCCTCGGTGAGGGAGTACGGGATGCCGTAGTGGTCGGTCTCGCCGCCGGGGATGCCGCTGAGGACCTCGCTGTCGCTGATCCGGCCGAACAGGTTGTGGACGCGTTCGCCGGCGATGCCCCACCAGTTGGCGCGCAGCGCCTTGACGGTGGTGGGATGGCTGATCACGGCCGGTGTCCACTCCACGGTGTGGATCTTGGCGAGGAGGGCGGCGTTGACGAGCCGGGCACGCTGGAACAGCTCCTCGTCGCTCCAGGACGGGTAGGCGCCGTGCAGGTGGTCGCAGATCGTGTTGTGCTCCCGGGTGAACAGGTCCTGCATCATGGCGAGGCCCAACCAGAAGCCGGGGACGCGCGTGGGGTCCTGCGAGGGATCCGCCGGGACAGGGGCCTGCTCGTCGTCCCACAGGTGCAGCTTGCCCAGTTCTCCGGTGCGCAGCTGGTGCTGCTCGGCCTGGTTCTTCCCGTAGATCTGGGACGCGTCCCACCAGTGGGAGGAGACGTTGACACGGGTGTCGGGCGTACCGGGGGGCGCCTGCGGGTCACGGGTCGGGTCGTCCGGGGTCCGCAGGATCTTCATGGGGTGTTCCGGCCAGGGGTCGTCGTCCACCAGGGGAACCTCCCAGGGCCGGTCCGTGGGGCTCGTACCGTGGCTGAACCAGTCGCGGATCATGAACTGGAGCCAGGCGGAGACCAGGGAGTTGACGGATTCGGCCGGGATGAGTTCGTCGCGGGTGAGCAGGGCGCGGCTGACCTCGCGCGGACTGGGCGCGGACAGTACGTCCTCCGGTGCGGCCGGGGCGATGGACTCCAGCGGAATGTTCCGGCCGAAGCGGGTGCCCGCCATGCCCATCCGCGGGTCGCCGAGGTCGTTGTGGCTGCCGTCGGCGGTCCGGTTGACCCGGTGACTCGCGGACGGTGGTGCGGGTTCGGGCTGGTTGACGGCGGGCAGCCGGCCGGTGTCGTAGAGGTTCTTCTGACGGAGCCTGATCCGCAGTCCGAAGAGCGTCAGCAGGCCCGCGACGACGGGCAGTCTGTCCCAGCCGACGCGGCGGTCGATGTACTGGGCGGCACTGGTGATGATCCGCCAGGGGAGTGACGTGCGGTATCCGGCCGGGGAACGCCGTGCGGCGCGTCGGTGCGTGCTCATCGCGATACTCCTTGGGTGGCTCCTGATCGTTTCGCGCAGGGATGGCGCGGTCGTGCGGGGTTCAGGTGTGGGTCGCTTCGTCGAGGATCACGTCACTCGCCTTCTCGCTGATCATGTAGATGGGGGCGGCGACGAAGAAGCCGGGGATGCGGGGGAAGACCGAGGCGTCGACGATCCGCAGCCGGTCCACCCCGCGGACCCGGAAGGCGCTGTCGACCACCGCTGAGGGATCGTCGACGCGCCCCATCCGGCAGGTGCACGACGCATGGTGGCCCCAGGCCTCGTCCTGGACGAACCGGCGGACGGCGTCACGGTCGTCGACCTCCTCGCCGGGCCACAGCTCCCCGAGGATCACGGCGCCCGCCCTGCGGTTCATTCCGCGCACGAACTCCACTGCGTCGGCCATCGCTTCGAGGTCCAGGCCCTCCTTGTCCGTGCCTTCGGTGAAGTAGTGGAAGTTGACCAGGGGTGTGTCGCGCGGGTCGGTGGAGCGCAGCCGGACCCGGCCCCCCGTGTTGTGGGTACGGCTCTTGAGGATGGCCCAGGTGAAGCGGTCCTTGTGGTGGGTCAGGCCGAGGGAGTAGCCGGGACGGTATCCCCGGAAGTCGAAGGGGCCGCCGAAGATGAACAGGTCGGGGGCGTCCAGGTCCGGGCGCGACTTGCGGGTGATGCCGAGGACGGCGCCGTTCGTGGTGAAGAGGCCCTTGCCCTGCTGCCACGCCCGGTAGCAGCGGTCCGGTTCGGTCCCGGGCTTCGGGGCGTGGAAGTCGCAGTCCTTGAGCACGGGGAACGCGCGGTCCATCCGGCTGACCACGCCGACTTCGTACCGGTCCTGGAGATGGGCGCCCACCCCGTGCAGGCCGACACGCACGGGGATGCCGTGCCGCCGCAGTTCCTCAGGTGGTCCGATGCCGGAGAGCATCAGCAGCTGGGGTGTGTTGAACGCCCCGGCGGCCAGGATCACTTCGCGCGAGGCGAGAACCCGGTGCAGCACCGGTGGTCCGGAACCCGGCAGACTGTGGGGATCGGCCCGGTAGGCGTGTTCCTCGTCCAGGTAGTCGACGCCGGTCGCCGTGTTGTCCTCGTCCAGCACGATCCGAGCGGCCAGCGCGTGAGTACGGACCACCAGACGATCCGGATGAGCGCGCTGCACGGCCTCGACACGTTCGCGTACCGCGCTGCGGCGGCCGCCCGCCGTGGAGATGGGGATCTGCCACAGCCCTTGCAGCGCGTGGGTCTGCACCCGCCAGTCGTTGGGGTCGACCAAGGAGCCGAGCCCCTCGAGGGGGGCCAGCGGCCGGTCGAGGAAGTCGGCGAGCGTGTCCTCAGCGGCGGAGAGGATGACCTTCAGCAACTGTTCGTCCTGGACGGCCAGTCGGGGGTCGGCCAGCGCAGTCGGCAGCCAGCCGTCGAAGCCGTGCCGGGCGTCGTTGCGGTACCGGTCCGCCACGAGGGGCAGAACCCGGAGCAGCGCGGCCAGCAGCGCGTTGCCGGGCGGCTCCTTGGGCCGCGGCCGGTAGGTACAGCGCTCCAGCCGCTCGAAGTACCGGCGCATGGCCGTGCTGTGCCAGGTCGCGTCACCGGTCTCCTCCGCGATGGCATCCCAGTCGCGGTTGTACGGATAGACGGTGATCAGCGCATGGTGCGCGGTGCACCCGCCGACCGTGCCTGCGCGCGGGTAGAGGACGCCCCTGTCCGCTACGAGCTTGCTGTCGCGCCGTTGCTGCTGGTCGTCGGCGTAGTGCCGGATGAAGTAGTTCCAGCACTGGACGGGATCCTCGGAGGCGTCGGCGTGGAAGGCGGGCACCAGATAGTTGTCGTTCTCCTCGGCACCGCCGGCCTCGAGGAGCAGGGTGCGCATCCCCGCGGCGGCGAGGTTGGCCGCCAGCGGCCCACCACCCGGGCCGGCACCGACGACGACGTAGTCGAAGCCCGTCTCGGCGGGGGGAGTGGCCTGGGGCTCCGCGTTCACGTCCGCTTGTCCTTCGGCGAGTTGGCGAGCGAGGCACTGGCGCTGATGGCCAGGGCGGTATTGACGGCCGAGATGAGGGTGGTCATCACCGCGGTGTGCGGCGGGACTTGCCGGTGGATACCGAGCGAGGCCGCTGTCGCGGTGTCACTGCCGTGGATCAGGATGCCCTCGCACAGGTCCGCCCGCAGCCGTTCGCCGCTGTGGGTCAGCAGACCGAGGCCGAGGAGGACCGTGCGGATGCCGAAGAGGCGGAAGGCGTAGATGGCTGCCGGGCTGGGCGGATCGCGGTCGGGGTCGAACCGCCGGATGAGCAACTCCGGTGCCAACAGACCGGCGGCTCCGTTGACGAGTCTGATTCCGGCCAGGACATTGACCGAGACCGGGCGGGTGGAAACGGGAACCGTGGCCATGATGTCTCCTGAGGGTGTGGTGATTCTCGCGGTGAGGGGACCGTCCGCCGAATCCCACGGCAAGGGAGAGGAACACCCTGGACGCACTCTTAATGTCCACGCTATGGGACCGACTGCGCCCCTGCATCTCGGGGACGGTGCGGCTCCCAACGGGCTGATGGCGTTACGTTTTCAACCAAATCCCTGTCGAGGCTCTCAGGGTTTCTCCATGAGTCTCCCGCCCGACGGCCCGGCCGACCTCTCACGGCTCGGCAGGCCGCTCGACGCTCGCCCACTGGGGCCGGACCCGGCCCACTCCTCGACGAACCGCGCGGTGTGCGGCCCAGCGAGTGGAGCAGGACGGCAGTCCCCGGCTGGACCGTCCATGATTTCGCCACCCACATCCTCGGTGACTACCAGGGCCACCTCGGCCAAGGCGGAGACGGATCCAGTGGCATCGCACCCGGCCCCCCTTGCCCGCGTCCGCATCCGCGAGGTCGGCAGCCTGCCGCAGCCGCGTGCCGGATCGTGTCCCTCGTGTGCTGACGGAGCTCGCTCGACGTCCCCACGCCTGCCCGGACTTAGAAATCGTTTCTTTTGGCTGATCGCGCTCGTTGCGCATGGCCTGGCGAGTCTGGTCATCGGCGTCTTCGCGCCCGAGTTTGATGGCCTCCCGGTCCGTGTCATCGAAGGAACTGTGCTCGCGAGCGGCCATCAGTGAGTGCGATGCGCCGCCCGGTCGGGCACAAAACAGGCATGGGGCCTCGTGGGCGCGCATCCTGGATGTATGTGCATGCGGGACCAGAGGCTCTGTCCATAAGCCAGTCCTCTGACCAGCAACGCAGGGCGCAGGAGGGAGCCGGCCGTGGCAGGGATACCCTTGGATGCCTGGAAGATGGAACTCGACCGCTCACATGACCCCAAGCGCGAACCCGGGCCGATCAACCTGCAGCGGTACACCTTCGTCCCCACCTACGCCGGCATCGCCACGTTCTTCGGGGTGCCGCTGTGCCTCAACAAGGACGACCTGCGCGCCGGCGACGTCGACGTGGCGGTCCTCGGGGCGCCGGTGGACATGGGCCTGGGCCACCGGGGAACGGCCTATGGGCCACGTGCGCTTCGGGGCGACGAACGGATCCTGCCCAACGTTCCGCAGGGGCTGATCAACCCCAGCACCCGCATCCGGCCGTTCGACGAGTTGACGGTGGTCGACTATGGAGACGCCGCGGTCGACCCATTCAGCATCGACAACTCCATGGAGCCGATCCGCGCACTGGTCCGCGAGATCGCCGAGACCGGCGCGATTCCGGTCGTGCTTGGCGGGGACCACTCGATCCTGTGGCCGGATGCCGCGGCCCTAGCGGATGTGTACGGGCCCGGCAAGGTCGGAGTGGTCCACTTTGACGCACATCCGGACTGCCACAACGACATGTTCGGTCACCTGGTCACGCACGCCACACCGATCCGTCGGTTGATCGAGGACGAGCACGTCCCCGGGCGGAACTTCCTCCAGATCGGCCTACGTAGCGCGATGGCACCCGACGACGAGCTGTTCGGCTGGATGCGCGAGCACGGGATGCGCACACACTTCATGGCCGAGATCGACCGACGCGGATTCGACGTCGTTCTCCAACAGGCCATCGACGAGGCGCTGGACGGGCCGGAGTACCTGTACGTATCGCTCGACATCGACGTGCTGGACCCGGCCTTCGCACCCGGCACCGGAGCCCCGGAGCCGCCAGGTCTGACCAACCGGGAGCTTCTACCCGCCTTGCGCCGGATCTGCCACGAGACACCCGTGGTGGGAGTGGAGGTCGTCGAGGTCGTCCCGGACCTGGATCCCGGTTACACCACCACGATGAACGCCCGTCGGGCCATCTTCGAGGCGCTGACCGGTATTGCCATGCGCCGCAAGGGCCTGCCCGGACCCGCCTACCTGGACCCGGCCGTCTCCGGACCGCCGCCTGTTCAACACCCATAGACCACCTGTGAAAGCGGCAGACCGATCAGGTCCGCCTCGCCGGTCCTGACCTCACTCGCCGGTCCTGACCTCATTCGATACCGAAGTAGGTCTTGATCCCGCCGAGCGCGAGTTGGATCCCGATCGTGACGACAAAGAGGCCGCCGAACCGCGTCAGGATGGCGGTGCTCTGAGGAGACAGGTTCAGCCTGTTGGCCAGGAGCAGGTGCCCCACCGGGATCAGCGCCACGGTAATGCCCACCGCGATGAGCGCCGCGATCGGACCGGACCAGCCGCCACCGGCCGAAGCGATCGTGATGACCGCGGTGATAGTGCCCGGCCCCGCCATGAAGGGAATGGCATAAGGCACCACGATCGAGTCCTCGGCCGACTTCGGTTCGGGCTCCTCATGCGCCCGAGCACCGCCCTGAGCGCGCGGGGGCTCACCGCCGAAAAGCATTTCGAATCCCATCAGGGTGAGCACCAGACCACCGGCGAACCCGAAGGCCCCCAGATCGATGCCGACCAGATCGAGCAACTCCTTGCCCACGAGGGCCGCCACGCCCAACGTGACCGCGACGGTCACCATGATCCGGCCTACGTACTCACGCCGCCGCTCAGGCTCGTTCTCGGTGAGCAGACGGAAGAAGATGCCGCGCGCGAAGGGATCAACCAGCAAGATCATCGAGATCGTTGCCTGAACCGTGAGCTCAACTGTGCTCACGACGCCTCCCGCAGGTCGCGGAGCAGCCGTCGCCGTCTGCACCGCCCATGCGGTGCGTGCCGTCCTCCTCATCCTCCCGCCGACGAGGCCCCCTCGCTACCTGACCGCGGAAGCGTGGTCCTCTATCGCCTGGGAAGGAGTCTCGGCGCGGCCTCGGGTGTCCTGAAGGAGTCCGAGCCCGTGGACCGAGGCAAGCCAGACTTCAAGGTGCACCGTCTGTCCGATCCATCCGGGCTGTATTGAGTCGGCGGTTTACGATGAGGGCTGCGGCTATGCCGACGAATGCGAGGAAGTGCTCGGCCTTGCGCTCGTAGCGACGGTGCAGTCGTCGGCAACCGGCCAGCCAGGTCACGGTCCTTTCGACCACCCAGCGGTGACGGCCCAGCCGATGTGAGGACTCGATACCCCTGCGGGCGATGCGGTGCCGGATGCCTCGCTGGCGTAGCCAGCGGCGCAGATGGTCATAGTCGTAACCCTTATCGGCGTGGAGCTTTGCCGGCTTTCGGCGGCGGGGGCCTCGCCGGGAGCGAATGGGCGGGATGCCCCGCACGAGCGGCTCAAGGCCCTTGCTGTCGTGCATGTTGGCGCCGGAGACGCCTAACGACAAAGGCAGTCCGTTTCGGTCGGTAAGCAGGTGGATTTTCGAACCCATCTTGCCCCGGTCGGTCGGATTCGGTCCGGTCAGTGGCCCCCTTTTGCCGCGCGGACGCTGACGGAGTCGATCGCGCATCGCGACCAGTCCAGGTCGCCGGGAGCACCGAGTTCATCCAGGATGACGCGGTGAAGCCGGCCCCAGACCCGGTCCCGGCTCCACTGGGCGAAACGCCGGTAGACCGTCTGCCAGCAGGGTCCGAAGACCGGCGGAAGTTGCCGCCACGTGCAGCCCGAGGTCGCCACGAAGACGATTGCCGCCAAGGCCTCACGATCGCCCGCACGCCGTCGGCCACCACCCTGCGGACGCTTAACCTCCGTCGGCGGCACCACCCGCCGGAACAGCACCCACAACTCATCCGCCACCAGCCGCTCCACCAGATCCGTCATGAACCACCTAACGGCTAGCTCTGACCATAAGAAACGACCTCTTACGGCCTGGGGGGCGATCGCCAGTGACGGCTGGATGGTCAGGGCGACGAGACGCTGAGCGGCAGATCTCGGTGGAAGACGGCCATGGTCCGACCAGGGCCGTTGTAGTCGTCGACGATCTCCGTATCGAAGCCGAGGCTGCGATGGAACGCGATTGAGCCGGTGTTCTCGATGGATGTGATCGCCTTCAACCGCCGTGCACCGTGACGTTCCGCTGCTTCGGCGAACGCCGTGTACAGACGACGCCCGAGACCGGTGCCACGGGCGTCGTCCCGCGTGGCGATCAGATGCACGTACCCGGTGCCGTCCGGGGTGACGAACCCGAAGATGTACCCACGGATTCCGTCCTCGGCTCGGGCGACCAAGCAGGTGGAACCGAACTCCTGTACCAGTGCCAGAAGGTGCAGCGGCCGGAGGTCGCGTTCGCCCCAGTAACGGGGGTGATCAGTAAGGACCTGGTGGAAGTCGGCCACCCCGGCCGGTGCGATGGTCATCCCCATGATGGCGATCATGGCAGGCACTCGTCCGCCAGGCCACCCACTGATCACTCGGTTGCCGAAGGCCTCGTACGGACGACGGCTTGGTCGCCTCGTGGCCCGAACAGGTGCAGGATTTCCACGGGTGTTGAGTGCGCGGGGCCGAACCAGTGCGGTTCCCTGGTGTCGAACTCGGCCACCTCGCCCGGGTGGAGGGTGCTTTCGTGTTCTCCGAGGACGAGTCGAAGTTCGCCCGCGAGGACGTAGAGCCACTCGTAGCCGTCGTGGGTCACCAGTTTCGGCTCGCGGGGAGCCAGTACGTGCTTGAACACCTGCACCCGCCCCGGGTACCGGGTCAGGGGCACCACGACGCTGCCGTGACCCTTGCGCAGCGGCGTGAGATGCACCCGGGGATCTCCGGTGGCCGGAGCGGCCACCAGGTGGTCGAGGGCGACACGGTGCGTACGCGCGAGCGGGATGAGCAGGTCCAGGGTCGGTCGCCGTTTGCCCGATTCCAGACGCGACAGCGTGCTCACCGAGAGTCCGGTCGCATCCGCCAGTGCCTCCAGCGTCAGTCCGCGGTCGCGGCGCAGGGTGCGCAACCGGGGTCCGATGCCGTCGAGTATCTGCTCCAGCTCTTCGTCCACACCGCTCAGTGTCCGGCCTTTTGCGGTCTTCGCAAAAGTGCTGGTCGGTGATCGCACACCTGTCCGAGCCTGGCCGGGCAGTACATCCCGGATGTGAGAGGCGCATCATGACCACGACGACGATTCCTCCTGTTCAGCCCGTGCTGAGCGCCCGCAGACGCTGGACGGTGCTGGCCGTCTGCTGCCTGAGCATGTTTCTGGTCGGTCTGGACACCACCATCGTCAACGTCGGCCTGCCGGCCATCGGGCGCGGCCTGGACGTCGGGACGCGCAGCCTCGAGTGGACCGTGGACGCTTACACCGTCGTCCTGGCCGCTCTGCTGATCTCCTCGGGCGCGCTGGCCGACCGGTTCGGGCGCCGGCGGGTGTTCCAGTCAGGGCTGGCGGTGTTCGGCGCGGCCTCGCTGGTCTGCGCACTCGCTCCTTCGGTGGGCGCGCTCGTGGCGGCTCGTGCGGTGCAGGGGATCGGTGCTTCGATGCTCAGCCCCGTGGCTCTCGCGATCGTGGTGAACGCGATGCCCGACCCGAGGGAGCGCGCACAGGCGATCGGCGTCTGGGCCTCTGTCTTCGGACTCAGCATGGCCGTCGGCCCCGTCACCGGTGGCGCGCTGGTGGCGGCGTTCGGCTGGCGGTCGTTGTTCTGGAGCAACGCCCCGGTCATCGTGACCGCCCTGGTCCTCAGCGCGGTGTTCGTGCCCGAGTCCCGCGCGGCTCGGGCACGGCGGCTTGACGTTCCGGGCCAGGCCCTGCTGGCCGTGGTCATCGGGGCCGGGGTGGGTGTCCTCATCGAAGGCCCCCGCATCGGCTGGACGTCGGCCGCGGCGTCGGCTGCCTACGGGGTCGCCGCTGCCGCGACGGCGGGATTCGTGTGGGTGGAGTCCCGCCGCGCCGAGCCGTTGATGGACCTGCGCCTCTTCCGCGGCCTTGCGTTCAGCGGAGCGGTCCTGGGAGCGGTAGCCGTCTTCGTCGCCCTGAACGCGACGCTGCTGCTCAACACCTTCTATCTGCAGCACACCCGGGGATACACGCCCCTGGCCGCCGGGACGGCGACCCTGCCCATGGCGGCCGGAGCGACGGTCTGCGCACCCTGGTCCGGCCGTCTGGTGGGTCGTATCGGCCCGCGGCTGCCGCTGACTGTGGCGGGCGGGTTCATCACGGCCGGCGGCCTGTCTCTTGTCGAGCTCGACCAGCACACGAGCGTGTTCCTGCTCCTCTTCGCCTACCTGCTCATCGGCATCGGGTTCGGCTTCGCCAACGCGCCGATCACCAACACCGCGGTCAGTGGACTGCCGCCCGCCCGGGCGGGCGTGGCCGGCGCGATCACGTCCACCGCACGACAACTCGGCTCCGCGCTCGGCATCGCCCTCGCCGGCGGTCTGGTCGCGGGTACGAGCCCCGCGGGACTCGCCCACGCGTCCCGCCCGGGCCGGCTGCTGGTCGCCACCTGTGGGCTGCTGGTGCTCCTTGTGGCCCACACCTCGCGGCCGAAGGAGGGCCGTCGGAAGTGAGGTCGCGCCGCGTGGAGGAGGTGTTGCGGACGAAAGCCGGCAAGGTCGACGAGAAGCGGTTGCGGCGGCCGGTCCGGCGCGGGGATGATCGTTGAGGCCGGTTGGTCCCGTCCGATGCCCGAGGCCGCTCCACGAGAGGGGAAACCCCATGCCCGAGCTCGACGAACGCTTCGACGTCGTGGTCCTCGGAGCCGGACCCGGCGGCTACGTCGCCGCCGTCCGCGCCGCTCAGCTGGGCAAGCGCGTCGCCGTGGTCGAGGAGAAGTACTGGGGCGGGGTATGCCTGAACGTGGGCTGCATCCCGAGCAAGGCGCTGCTGCGCAACGCCGAGCTGGCGCACATCTTCACCCACGAGGCGAAGACCTTCGGCATCAGGGTCGACGGGCAGGTGTCCTTCGACTACGGCGAGGCCTACCGCCGCAGCCGCAAGGTCGCCGACGGCCGGGTCAAGGGCGTCCACTACCTGATGAAGAAGAACAAGATCACGGAGCTCGACGGCCGGGGCACCTTCCTCGACCCGCACACGCTCGAGGTGGCGGGGTACGACGGCTCGACGCGCACCATCGGCTTCGACCACTGCATCATCGCCACCGGCGCCACGCCGAAGCTGCTCCCCGGTACTCGCCGTACTTCCCGGGTGGTGACGTTCGAGGAGCAGATCCTCGCCGAGGAACTGCCGCAGTCGATCGTGATCGCGGGCGCCGGGGCGATCGGCGTGGAGTTCGCGTACGTGCTGCACAACTACGGCGTGAAGGTGACGATCGTCGAGTTCCTGGACCGTATGACCCCGCTGGAGGACGCCGAGGTGTCCGCCGAGCTCGCCCGCCAGTACCGCAAGCTGGGCATCGATGTGCTGACCTCCACCCGGGTCGACGCCATCGACGAGTCGGGCCCGCAGGTACGGGTCACGGTCACGGCCAAGGACGGCTCACAGCAGGTCCTGGAGGCCGACAAGGTTCTTCAGGCGATCGGCTTCGCCCCGAATGTCGAGGGCTACGGCCTGGCCAAGGTGGGCGTACGGGTGACGGAGCGCGGCGCGATCGACGTGGACGGACGCTGCCGGACCTCCGTCCCGCACGTCTATGCCATCGGCGACGTCACCGCCAAGCTGATGCTCGCGCACGCCGCCGAGGCGATGGGCATCGTCGCCGCCGAGACCATCGCCGGCGCGGAGACCATGGAGCTCGACTACGCCATGATCCCGCGTGCGACCTACTGCCAGCCCCAGATCGCCAGCTTCGGCTACACCGAGGCCCAGGCCCGCGAGCTGGGCTACGACGTCAAGGTCGCCAAGTTCCCCTTCACCGCCAACGGCAAGTCGCACGGACTCGGCGACGCCACCGGCTTCGTGAAGCTGATCAGCGACAACAAGTACGGCGAGCTGATCGGCGGCCACCTGATCGGCCCGGACGTCACCGAGCTGCTCCCCGAACTGACTCTGGCCCAGCAGTGGGACCTGACGGTCCATGAGGTGGCCCGCAACGTGCACGCGCACCCCACGCTGGGTGAAGCGGTCAAGGAGGCCGTGCACGGCCTGGCCGGCCACATGATCAACCTGTGAGCGTCGGTCGCCGGCCGGAGGACAACTCGTCCGCCGGCTCGACGTGACCGGGCTCTCCGGCGGGAACGCGACCGGCCACGGCGTCCACATCGGACACCGTGACCGGCCGCGCGCCGCGGGTGGCGTGCCGTGCGGCCGGGCGTGAGGGTGCGTTCGACGGGGTTTACAGCTGCGGCTGTGGCATCCGCTGCCAGCTGAACGGGCCGTAGGTGGTGGCGGTGGTGGCGTGGTTGGCGTGGGGATCGGCGGTCAGCTTCAGCCACTCCAGCGGGGTGGTGCTGCCGTGCACGACGATCCGGTGGAAGTTCGAGACGTTGTAGTAGGGGTGCTCGTTCCACGCGTTGTCGCCCGGGTCGTGGGCGCACACGCCGGCACCGGTGGCCGGGTCCGTCTCGCCGGTGCAGGCCGCTGTCGGCGACAGCGGGTTGTCCGAGCGGTACAGGTGCGAGTCGCCGTTGAGCATGAGCACCGGGCGGCCGAACTCGGCGGTCTGCGCGGCGACTTCGCTGATGATCGGTTCGTAGTTCGCGAGGTGGTCCTTGGTCTTGCCGTCGACGTCCCACATGTCGGCCTGCGCCGAGATCACCACGGCCTTGGCATGCCGGGCCCGAGCGCCGGCGAACGCGGCGTCCAGCCAGCGGACATCGGCCGCCGTCCGGCTGGTCCGCTCGTCGATCTGTGCCCGACTCGGGGTCGGCATCTTGTACCAGGGGTCGGTGTCGTTGTTCGAGCCGCCCGGCACGTTGATGGTCACGAAGACGATGTCGTCCTGCGCCCACCGCACGTTCTCGACGTACTGCGCGTCGGCCGGGTGGCCCGGGTCGTAGGCGGTGGCCTGCGACACCACGTTCAGTTTCCCGTCACCGAGGGTGTGGCCCGGCCGCGTGAAGAAGTCCTGCCGGACTTTGGCGAGGTTGTCGACGGGGTTGCCGCAGTGGTAGCTGACGCAGTCCGCCGGGTCGGTCGACAGACCGCCGGTGCCGATGTAGTCGATCGCACCGGAGGCCGAGTCGTAGAAGCCGCCGCCCTGACCGGGCGAGTTGAGGCTCGACGCCTTGTGGCAGTCGGCCCACTCGTTGTCGCCCGGCGTGTACACGAGCGGCTTGGTGAAGGTCTGCCACATGGACGCGATCGAGGCGCCGTACTCCTCGGTACAGAACTCCTTGCCCGAGTGAATATCGCCCACATGGATGACGTCGCTGATCGTCGGGTCACTGTTGATGGTGCCGATGAACGCCGGGGTCTTCTGGAACTGCGCGGTGTCGGCGGTCTGGCCCGCGGGCGCGTACGCCGACCTGCCGTACGGAGAGTCTCCGAACACGGCGAGCGTGAGCGGTCCGCCGGCCGCGGATGCCGTGCTGACCGACACCCCGGGAAGGGCAAGACCGACCGCGACCAGCGGGATGAGCCCGCGCTTGAGCATGCGTCCCAACGTGCGTCCCTCTTTCAGGTTCGGGTGAGGGGGGCGCTCCAGTGGACTGGATCGCAGCGAGCACCCATGACATCCATGGTGACCTGAAGATGACGAGCAAGCGAAATTCCGGCCGTCCGCGGGAGGCCTCGAACCGGGCGTTCAATGACCACACCTGCACAACTGCCGCCGGCCGCCGTCCGGCAGGCACACCGCATCGGCAGGCTGGGGCGGGGAGCGCACCGGCGCCGGCCGCTGTTCCGGACCGAGGAACCTCGCGGCCCGTTCGGCGCCGAACGATGATTGACTGACCCCGGCAACCGCAGCACCGACCCCTCAGGAGAACCCCCAGCCATGAGCCACGCCTACACGTACGAGTACAAGGTCGTCAGCTTCCGGGAGTCGCTGATCGGTGATGCCCTGGACAGCGACAAGCTGGAGAAAGTCCTCAACAAGCACGCCGAGGACGGCTGGGGACTGAAGGCGATCACGTCCGCCGACGTCAAGGGCCGCGTCGGGCCGGGTGCGGTGGAGGGCCTGCTGCTCACCTTCGAACGGCCGCGCCAGTAGCGGGTTGCAGGCGCTCGGGCAGACGCCGGGGTGTGCTCTCCTCCCCATGTGAGCAAGCGCTTAGTAACATGGGCGAGGAACAGTCCGCGCGCCAGGGAGGGACAGCCATGCCGGTGTCGGGAGCCGAGGCCTTCTACGAGCGGGAGGCCGCGAGCCGGTTCCTGCCCACCGCTTACACCTGTGGGCCCTGGGACGCCGACTCCCAGCACGCCGGTCCGCCGGCCGCACTGCTCGCTCTGGCCGTCGAGCAGCGGCCGGGCGGACGGCCGGGCATGCGCGTCGCCCGGCTCACGTACGAGATCATGCGGCCGGTACCCATACGGCCGCTGACCGTGGCCACGCGCGTGCTGCGCGCCGGGCGCAGCGTCGAGCTCGTGGAGGTCGGCCTGACACCCGACGGCGGGGAGCAAGTGATGCGGGCGACGGCTTTGTTGATGAGGACGGCGCCGGACTCGGTGCCGGAGGTGTCGCCGGGCCCGACGGTACCCGGGCCCGGTGCGGTACCGCAGAAGGCGTTCTTCCCGATCCCGTGGGAGCAGGGCTACCACACCGCCATGGAGATGCGCTTCGCCGCGGGTTCGTTCCTCGAGCGCGGCCCGGCCACGGCGTGGATGCGGATGAGGGTTCCGCTGGTCGCGGGGGAGGAGGTCACACCGCTCAGCCGGGTGCTGACGGCCGCCGACTCGGGCAACGGCATCAGCGCCGAGCTGGACTTCCACCGCTATGTCTTCGTGAACAGCGACCTCACCGTCAGCCTGCACCGCCACCCCCAGGGCGAGTGGGTCTGCCTGGATGCCCGGACGATGGTGGACGGCGCGGGCATCGGCCTCGCCGAGTCCGCTCTTCACGACGAGAAGGGCCCGCTCGGCCGCAGTACCCAGAGCCTGTACGTGGCCACGCGCGGCTGAGGCGCAGACGCGGCCTGGCCTCGGCGTTCACATCGGCAGCGGCGGCTGAACCGTGCGTGGCCCACAACGACTCGCGGCCTCGGCGCAGCCGTCGTCAGCCGCTGTCAACGCCGACCTCGCGCAGCGAGTACCCCCACCCCGTCCCGCGTTCCGTGCCCGTGATGCGGACGTAGCGGGCTGGTGTGCCGGTGAACCGCGCGGTGTCGAGGCCGCCGTCGCCGGTGGTGGTGGTGGTGGTCGACCAGACCGTCTGCCAGTTCACGCCGTCCGTGGAGAGCTCGATGCGGTACGACCTCCCGTACGCACGCTCCCAGTCGAGCGTGACCCGCCCGACCAGGTGGGTGGAGCCCAGGTCTATCCGCAGCCACTGGCCGTCGCTCCAGTCGCTGGCCCAGCGGGTGTCCCGTACGCCGTCCACGGCCCGGCTCGCCGCAATAGCTGGTGAACGGGTTCCACTCGGCCGAACTGGCCGTGGCCGAGGCCCCCTTGGCAAGGTTGACTCCCGCCTGGTGCCGCTCGGTCGCTCCCCAGGTGCCGAGGTAGGACTCGGCACCCCGGAAGAGGTCGTCCACCACCTCCTGGCCGCCCACGAGCCGGATGTCCTCGATCCAGTCCGGCACCAGGCCGTAGTGCGCGGCTCCGTCGGTGTTCAGGTCCCAGGTGCGCTCACCCGTGGTCTGCCGGTCGACGAGGGAGCCTCCGTCGACGCTGCGGAAGGGGTACGTGACAGGGTTGGCGGTGTCCGCCCCGCGGGGTGCCGGCCAGCCGCCCACACCGTTCATGTCGGTGCCGTAGCCGTAGCCCACGTCGTACTTGTCGCGGAGCGCGTCCGTGCGCTTGGCCTCGGCGCTGAACGCCTCGGAGCCGTGCATGTACTGGGCGATGAAGCCGCCGAGGCCATACACCCGTTCGGTCCAGTTCAGGTCCATCCAGCTGTGCGAGGAGATGGCACCGGGGTAGGACTCGGCCTCGAAGATGTCGAGCGCGCGGCCGACGGCCTTGACGCTCATGTGGTCGACTTCCAGCATCATGTGGCGCTTCATCATGCCGCGAACGGCGTACTCACCGAGGTCGGTGAGCCCGCGGACGTTGCACTGGGCGTCCGCGGCGTACGAGGGGACCGTGACGCCCGCCGGGAGCCTCGCCTCCGCGCCGGGGGCCGCCGCGCTGCCGATGGGGTTGTCGTGCTGTGGTCCCGCGCACTTCTCCGTCTTCCAGAAGGTGCCGGTCGACAGGAACTGACCGACGTTGATCGCCGTTCCGAGGCTGCCGGAGTCGAAGCGGACCCCGCACAGCGCGTTGTCGAACTTGTGGCACAGGAACATGCTGCGCACGCCGAGCGCGTACAACTCGTCCAGGCCCGCGTCGATGTCGTGCTGGTCGCACTGTGCGATGTCCAGGATCTGCTTGCAGCCGAACGGCTCGGAGGTCTCGACCCCGAGGATGACGGCCAGTTTGCCTGTTCGATGACATCGCGGGCCTGCGCGTTGTCGGTGACGATCCGGAACCAGCCCTTGCCGGGGCCGCCGTACATCTGGTCGACGTAGGCCTGCAGGTCGTACGTCATCCTCGCCTGCAGCCGGATGGACGTCATCTCGTCGCAGCTGCGGTCCTTGAAGAAGTACGCCGAGCAGATCACACCGTTGGTGACGAGGCGAGCACCCGCTGACCGCCGCGCCAGGCCCGTTCCACCCACGCGTAGTAGTTCTGCTGGTGGGTGAGCGAGTCGCGCGCGGGCCAGTCCTTGAACGTGGGCCAACCGACCGGGTCGTGTCTGCCGTCACCGCCCTAGGTGATGAAGTCGAAGACGGCCGGCGAGCCGTCGGGGTAGTGCTCGGGACAGTCCTTGAGCGCGTCGGCGATTCCGGCCAAGGAGAACGTCTTGCCGCAGATGAGGCGTCATCCGAAGCCCTCGTTCGCGAACAGGTGGTCGTGTGCGTCGGCGAATCCCCGCACCTCACCCTTGGCATCGGTGCCCGTGAACGGCTCGCCGGTGACGTTGATTTGGGAGTCCGGAACGGGCCGGGACGTCGGAATCCACCAGTCGTCGTCCGCCGCCGAACTCGGCGTGGGGTTCAAGACGATGGCCAGGACGAGGAGCAGCAACGACACGACGGCGACGTCTCTGCGGTGGCGACGGTTCGGGCTTCTGCGCACGGTCACAACCCACGTTCCCTCGGTCGGCGGGATGGCGCAGTCGACGGACCCGGATGTCCGGGGCCGGCAGACCCGCGGATCCCTTGCGCCACGCATCGGATTGTCATGTACGACACAAAGTGTTGCCCATGAGAATCCTCACTGCCGCCGTTGACGTCAAGACGTCGGCCGGCCGGCCCCTCCGGCAGGCATCGGGCTCGAATCGTGCTTGGGTCACGCGGAGTGCTGAGTTTCGTCGATATCAGGACGACTGCGGCCGCGAGCGGAGAGTCGCCACTGGCCGGCAGGCTCGGGCCGGCCTCGGGGCATGCCTCGACCTGGTGGCCGTCAAGCCGGACGCTCGAGGCCGGTCCGCCTCACGCGAGCGACGGGTCCGTCTTCTGTTGCACCGTCCAGGGCGGCTGGTGCCGTTGAGGTACGGCTGTGCCTCGTCCGGGTCGATCGCAGTCCCCGAAGCCTCCCAGCGGAAACCCCAACCGGCGGGGACACCACCGCCGACCACCGAGTGGTGTCTCATGCATGCATGGGGGCCATGGCGGAGGGCCCTGTGCCCACGGTCATTCAGCAGGCTCGGGCCGTGCCTCGTCCGTGGGTGCCGCTGTCGACTCTGCCGCGTCGGAAGCGGTGTAGAAGACGGAAGCGCCCTGCTTGGAGCGCTGGGCCTGGTTCCGAGCCACCAGGTTCTCGAGCGTGGTGCGCACGACGTTGGTCTGGATGCCACGCTTGGTATGCACCTGGCCGAGCGCCTGGGCGACTTCCGCGGCAGAACGGGGTTCCTTCTGTTCCGTCAGATGCCGGCGGACGAGCTCGACCAAGGTGGGCTGAGCCGTCTTCGGGGCCGCCTCCTTGGCCGTGGACTTCGTGGCGGCCCTCTTCCTGGCTTTGGGCTGTTCCGCAGTGTCCGTCCGCGCGGGCCGGCGCGTAGCTCCGGTCTTCTTCCTGGGGGAAGGCACAACGGTGCTGTCGATGTGGGCAGGCCCGGCGGCCGGAGCTGCGGCTCCAAGTGCCTGCTGCAGGTTCACCAGCACCGTGTGGTCATGCTGCAGGGTGGCCAACTCTTTTTGCAGCGCCGCGAGTTCTGCCGTAATGCGTTCCTGCTCCTTGACATTGCGCTCAAGGTCGCCGGCCACTTGGGTGGCGTACTGCGAAGTCAACTCGGTGGTGCTGGTCGTGCTTTGGGACATCCTTCGCTCCTCGGTCGGTAGCCAGGTTGAATCCCCCGTGGGCGATTGTGGCGGGTCAGGGAAGATCTACAGGCCACAGCCGCCTTAGGACAGCGATCTTACGGGTGAGCCACCCTGTTTTTGCTGTGTGCGAAGAAACGCCCTCCTTTTGGTGGGGGCGGCGCGGGCATGGGTGACGCCGACAGGGGTGAGCCGGTCCCTCAATGTGTGCGCGCTGTCATAGGACGCCGCAGTGTCGTGCTGCGCTGTGGTGGATGGTCGGTCCCGCTGTGTCTGCCCCGCGGGAAGCCGTCAAGACCGGGGCGGCCGAACGCTGACGTCTCGCCGCCGTCGAGTACCTTTCTGGCGTGTCCATGCCTCCGGCGCCGCAGTCGCCGTACCGGACGCCCCTCTGCCCCTGGGACGCCCCGCCGCAGACGAGCCGGGTCGGCCTCGTGGCCGGGATCATCGGTGGGGTCTTCCTTCTGGTCATCGCGCTCCTGGCGACGCCAGTGCTGGTCGGGAAGAAGATCGAGAGCAGCTGTCCCCGGGCCGAGTTCACCTTGACCGTGCCCGGGGCACTGCTCGACGGCCGCTACAAGCTGACCAGGGACGACTCGCCGGCACTCGGCCGGACGCTGGAGAGGAGCCGGCGGCTCGGCTGGGACGCCAAGGCCGCCCACGGCATCGTCGCGGTGTACCGCCCGGACGGCGGCAACCGGGGCGATCTCGTCGTGACCGGCATGTACGGCCGCTTCAGGAACACCGACGCGATGCGCGCCCGCGTGCTGGCGGACAACGGCGCCAGGACCACCCGGGTGAAGGTGCTGGTGCCGACGAAGGACGTCACCCCGTCCGGCTCCCGCATCAGAGTCAGCTGCGAGGTGGTGACCCGGACCTGGGCCGACGGGGCGAAGCTCACCTACCCCGTCTGCGCCTGGGTGGACGGCAACACCTGGGCCCGGGTGGCGGACATGACCCTCAACACCGCCTTGACCGTCAACCTGAAGGGCGAGGCCAGGACCACGCTCCGGATCCGCTCCGAGATAGTGAAGCCGATGAGGTGACCGTCCCGACATGGCCCCGTGCCGGGCGGTCGTGCCCTCGGGTTCCGTCCCCCAGGGGCGGTCGGCCAGGGAGCGCAGCGACGCCATCGGGCTCTCCCCGCCCGATACGTCCGCCGCTTCGGACAGGGCAAGGCGGAGGGCGTCTGCCCTTTTGGCCGGGCCCGGGGACGCCTTGACCGGCCACGGGGACGGCGGAGGGCACCGGCCACGGGGACGCGGAGGCGCCGACCACCGGCCGCATATGTGAATGGCCGTGAGGCTTACGAGGAGATGCGCTACGGAGATCTTCCGCGCCGCGCGCGAACCGTGCACAGTCAAGAGCCGCCGTGAACCGACCGGTTGCGCTCGTGGGGGCGGGCGCCTCCGCGCCTCCGTCGCGGCACATCCGTGCGCACCCCACTTTCGTGGTCGGGAGGACAGTTGATGGGAGCTCATCGCCACCCGCAGCCGAACGAGGCTGTCGGAGAGCCGGACGGCATCGGACGTCGAAGATTCCTGGGGTACGTGGTGGCCGCCTCGACCCTGACCGTGGCGGCCCAGCTGGGCGAGGGTATTTTCGCCACGGCGGCGGACGCGGTGGTGCCCTCCGTGCCGGGCCCCGCCGAGATCTACGACCTCAACGACATGCTCACCCACGCCACCCTGCCCACCGCGAACCTGATCACGATCCGCGTCGACGCCGACGGCACGGCCTCCTTCGCGCTGCCGCGGGCCGAGGTCGGGCAGGGCATCACCACCTCCAGCGCCATGCTCATCGCGGAGGAACTGGACCTGCCACTGGAGAGGATCCGCGTCTCCCTGGCCGACGCCCGGCCGGAATTGGTGTTCAACCAGCTCACCCCGGCGGGTCCAACACGACGATCTCCACCTTCACCCCGATCCGGGTGGCGGCCGCCGTCGCCCGCGGCCGGCTACTGAAGGCAGCGGCCCTGGAACTGGGGGAGGCGATCGACACGCTGACCGCGAAGGCGGGGGTCGTCACCTCCACGGTGACCGGCAAGAGCTTCACCTACGGGGAACTGGCCGAGAAAGCGGCTGCAGTGACGTCCTCTCAGGTGTCCGTCACTCTCAAGGAGCCGTCCGAGTTCCGGATCGTCGGGACCGCGCAGCGGCGCATCGACGCGCTCGAGGCGGTCACCGGGCGCAAGAAGTTCGCGATGGACCTGCAGGTGCAGGGTGCCCTGCCCGCCATGGTGTGCAGGCCGCCGACGATCAACGGCACGGTCCGCTCGGTGGCGAACCTGGAGGAGGTACGGGCGCTGCCCGGCATCACCGACGTCGTGCCGGTGTCCACCGGTGTTGCCGTACGCGGCCGTACCTTCGGGCAGTGCATCGACGCGGTCCGCGCCCTGAAGGTCACCTGGGGGCCGGGAACCGCGGACGGCAAGTCGGACACCACCGTACGGGACGAGCTCCGCAGTGCCGAACTCCCGCTCCCCGCACTCGATCTGCTTACCAAGTCCGTCGACGCCCGCTTCACCTTCCACTTCGCCTCCAACAGCGCGCTGGAGACCAACTGTGCCGTCGCCGATGTCCGGAAGGACTCGGCCGAGATCTGGGCCAGTCTGAAGTCGCCGATCACCGCGCAGGAGCAGATCGCGCTGAAGCTGGGCCTGCCCCCTACCGCGGTCAAGGTCCATGTCACCGAGGGCGGTGGCTCCTTCGGGCGCAAGCTGTTCCACGATGCCGCCGCCGAGGCCGCCGAGATCTCCCAGGCGATGGGCAAGCCCGTCAAGCTGATGTGGCACCGCACCGACGACTTCCGCCAGGGCCGGACACACCCCATGTCCACCTCGCGGGCCCGGGCCACCTACGCGCTCGGCGAGGTGCTCACCTACCACCAGCGCCACACCTCCGTGGCCACCGACTTCGGCCACGGCGTCGGTGAGATCATCACCTCCGAAGCCGCCAGTCTGCCCGTCGGCGGCCTCACCTTCTCCGAGACGATCTTCACGCTCACCCAGCAGACCCCGTATGACTTGGGAGTCGTCACCCAGCTGCTCAGTGAGACCGACAAGGGCTTCAACACCGGCTCCATGCGTAACATCTATTCGCCCAACGTGCGGTGCGCGCAGGAGCTGGTGGTGGACGAGCTGGCGAAGCGGATGGGCAGGGACGCCTACCGTTTCCGTCGCGCACTCCTCAAGGACGATCGGGCGCGAGCCGTCCTGGACAAGGTCGCCGAGGTCGGTGACTGGGGCCGGAGTATGCCCGCCGGGACGGCCCAGGGCATCGCCATCCACCCCGAGTACCACGCGTACGTCGCGGTCCTCGCCGAGATCGACTGCCGGCCGGAGACCACCGGCCGGAAGATCCGCGACGCGTACAGCGGGCCCCGCGTCACCAGGGTGGTCTGCGCCGTCGACGTGGGCCTGGCTGTCAATCCCCGAGGCCTGCAGGCCCAGATGATGGGCGGCATCATGGACGCAATCGCCATCACGCTCAGCTCCGGCCTTCACCTCACCAACGGGCATTTCCTGGAAGGCAGTTGGGACAACTACTTCTACACCCGCCAGTGGAACACTCCGCCGGAGCTGGAGATCGTCGTCATGCCGCCGACCACCGGAAAGCCCGGCGGCGCCGGAGAGCTGGCCGTCGCGGGAGCGATGGCCGCCGTGGCCTGCGCCTACGGCCGGGCCACCGGCACCATGCCGACGACCTTCCCGATCAACCACGCGGAACCGCTCGGCTTCGAGCCGCTGCCCACCACCCCGCCCGTCCCCGCGTCGCCCACCGACGGCCTGAGCCGCGCCTACTAGGAGTCCACGTGCCCGAACACACCTTCATCCTCAACGGCAAGGCCGTGACGGTGGACATCGAGGACGACGTACGGCTGCTGTGGGTGCTCCGGGACGTTCTGGGCGTCACCGGACCGAAGTACGGCTGTGGCCTCGGCGTCTGCCAGGCCTGCACCAGCCACATCAACGGCAAGGCCTTCAACCCCTGTTCGGTACCGGTGAAGGACATCGAGCCGGACGACGAGATCACCACCATCGAAGGCCTGCCCGCCACCGTCGGCAAACAATTGCACCCCATGCAGGAGGCCTGGCTGGAGTACGACGTCGCCCAGTGCGGCTACTGCCAGCCCGGCCAGATCATGACCGCCGTCGCCAAGGTCCGCCAGGCCCGCGAAGAAGGGCGCGAGATCAGCGAGGCCGACCTCGATGAGATCCGCAACGTCTGCCGCTGCGGAACGTACCACCGCATCCGGGAGGCGATCGTGGCCGGGGCGAAGAAGTACTGACCTGACCTACTGACATCCGTGCGAGCGGGCCGGTCTCAGCGGCTCGCTCGCTCTCGACGGCGGTCACCGGCCGGCCGCACGTGCCCGACCGCTCCCTGCGGCTCGGCCGACGGTTCAACGTGACCGTTCGCGCTCCCGATGAACCACCGGCTTCCTGCCGGTGAGGGTGGAGCCACCCACCGCACGAATCACGGGATCGGCTGCGGATCCGGGCACCTGCGAGGGAGCCGAGGGTGCCGCGTCAACGCTCCGCTCGGCCTCGCCGGCGACTTCGGCCGGGCGGCCGCGTGGAGCATTAGTCGGTTTCACGGTCCAGGACGCGGCGAGCCGCCTCGGCCTCCGCCGCCGGCGGGGACAGCTCATCGAGGGTGTCGAGCTCGTCGTCCGCTTCCAGCTCACGCTCCCAGGCAGCCGCGAGCCGTTGCTGTTCCTCGCGCGGTTCGGCGCCGATGGCCTGCCGGTGCTCCGGGTCCAGGGCCGCCAGGAATCGTGCGACCGGGTCCGTCGGCATGCTGTGCTCCTTGTCGCCGGGAAGGATGCCCTCCGGCCCAGCATGGCGAACGGTTCCCGTGCCGCCCTCCCGACACGGCCTGGGACCACCCTGATGGCCCTGGGGCGTTGTTCCCGATGAGGAGCAGCCCCGCGCTGGTCCGCTGTCGAGCACGATCGAAACGGCAGCCCGGCCACGACCTCACAGTCTCGCGAAGAGCCCGTCGAGCGGGGGCGGTGTCCGGTCCGGTGCGAGGGCCTCGATGAGGAGACGGCCGTAGCGGATCTTGCGGCCCTTCTTCGTGCCGAGGAAGCGCCGCACCTGTTGATGCCGGGGCCGGCCGTGCTGCGCGGGCTGGCGCTGGAAGGTCTGCCAGGCGCGAAAGTCGCCCTCGGCTCGGAGGATCTCCTCGACTCCTGCCGTGCCGAGCGCGCGGATGAGTTCGTCCTCCAGATCCGCAGCGCATACATGGATGTCCTGGAGCGGTGCCTGCGCCCGCGTCAGGGCGCGCTCGTAGAAGCCCCGTTCGCCCTCGTCGCACAGTCCTGTCAGGCGCAGACCGAGGCCGGGCGGCCCGAGGAGGCCGGCATAGCGGCCGACGCTCATCGCCCCGCCCATCGACACGACACACACCCCCTCGGCGGCCAGGTCCCGGCCACGCCGGGTGGCCAGCGCCTCGACGGCCGCGAGATCGCTCAGCCCTTCCAGGAGCACCGCGGTCCGCGCCCCGAGGCTTTCCGCCAGAGAGCGCGCCGGCCCTTCGGGACCGCCCCTCGCCCAGCTCGTGACCGCGTCCCGGAACGCCCTCATGTCCGCCATGAGGCGAGTCTGCACGTCCACCAGTGGCGCGGCACGGGATTATTCGACGGCCTCGGGAGTTGCGACGGTCCTCAGGCCCCGGCCGCCGCGGACCCGCACAGCCCGCAGTGGTCCTTGCCGTTCCACAGCTGCCCACCGCCGAGCCGAAGACAGCGCCCGAACCCTTCCACGGCGACACCAGAACCATGTTCGCCGACTGCTGCGCATCGGCGTGTTCGAGGTGAGAGACGACGACACGGTACGTCTGCTGTCGGCATGGACAGTTGCCGTCCCGTACGGGCGCCGGTCGGACCGCCATGGCCGGTTCACCAGCCGCAGTCGGATCTGGCGCCTCGGAACTTCCAGGATGATCGATTCCAAGGGCCACCACACATCCTCACTGTCAACTGTCAGTCGGGCGTCGCCCATGCTCGCGACGACGGGTCGGCACGCGCCCCGTTGCGCAGAGCCCGGGGATGACAGGGCGTCGGTTCAGCGCGGACGCAGCCCGTCGAAGACCACCTCGAAGATCCGCTGCCGGGCCGCCGGATCGGCTCCGAGGTGCTCCATCGCCGTGCTGGTGCCGACCAGCAGGGCGATCAGCTCCGGCAGGGTCAGCTCCGAGCGGACCGCCCCGGCCTGTTGCGCCCCGGCCAGCAGCTCGGCAAGCTGCGCCCGGATCACCTTGCTGGACTCCTGCAGGGCCGCGTGCGCGTCCACCCCGGCAGCGGCGAGGGCCTGGGCGAACTCGTTCTTGCCCTCGGACCGGTCGATCACCAGACGGAAGCAGCCGAAGAAGGCCTCGGCGGGCTCGGACTCGGCGGCCAGCTGCGCGGTCTGGGCGGCGATCGCCTCCAGCCGGCGTACCATCACCGCTTCCAGCAGTGCCTCCTTGGTCGGGAAGTGCCGGAAGAGCGTGCCGACCCCGACCCCGGCGGCCCGGGCGATCTCCTCGGTCGGCACGCCGACGCCACGCGTGGTGAACACCTTCGTGGCGACGTCCAGCAGCCTGGCCCGGTTACGGGCCGCGTCCGCCCGTAGCGGGCGTTCCTGAGCGCCGCTCATCCCTCCCACCCTTCTCCGCCGACGGCAGACCCACCCTGGACAACCGGAGTCGCCAGTCCGTATCGTTTGAATCCGGAGTCGCTAGTCCGATTCTAGCGACAGGTCCGGCTGGGGGTTGATCATGTCTGAAGCGCTGTCACCGCGCGAGGTCTTCCAGAAGCTGCTCAAGGGCATCACCACGGGGCGGTTCCCGGAGCTGGCCGAGCTGTACGCCGAGGACGCCGTGGTGGAGACCGTCTTCGAGCCGCTCGGGCCGCGCCGGTTCGAGGGGCGGGCCGCACTCGACGAACGGTTCGCGGCGGTCTCCGTGCATTCGCCCGTGGAGCTGACCGCGACGAATGTGGTGATCCGGGAGACCGACGACCCGGAGGTGATCGTCGCCGAATGGACCTACCAGGTGCACCACCGGGTGACCGGGCGGAACGTCGAGGTCGCCAACATCCAGGTGCTGCGGATCCGCGACGGCCTGATCGTCAGCAGCAGGGATTTCCACGATCACCTGGCCCTCATCGTGGCCGGCGGCGACCTGCCGCGCCTGGTGGCGGCGCTGGACGGCAAATAGCAGGTTCCGCAGCTCGGCCTTTGGCCTGGTGGGGGTCACGTGGGCCTGCCGGGACGCGGGCGGGCGGGCGAGGCATGCGCGGCGCCGGCTCGCCCAATCGCCCAGCGGACCTCCAGGACGGACCGGCCGCTCGCGGCGGTCCCCGGTGACCAGGCCACTGCTGCGGTAGCCGCCGTCAGCGTGGGTGACGGTCCTGCGGGTGACGGCCCTCGGCCCTGGAGCGGGCCTGAGGTGGGGCCGGGCGGTGGAGTGATCGATCTACGGGACGATGCGCGCGACTGCCCCGTCTTCGGGGTTCCCGTACTTCGAGATCAACTGCTCGTCGCTCATGCGGTCGACGTCTTCGCTTCGTTCGACGGGAAAGATCACGTGGGTGTCCTTGTCCGTCCAGTACTCGACGACGCGGTGGGTGTCGGTGGCTCGGCTCATGCGCTTCAGGGTGCGTCTGTGCACGTCGAAGGGTCAAGGGGAGATGGGGCTTCCGTTTTTGCGTGCGGAAGCGTAGGTTCCGTTTACCCCGCGTCGGCGCCCTTCGAGGCGTCGGCCCGCCGGTCCCGGGACGGCGGGCCACGCGGGGGCCAAGTGCCTGGTCACGGCCATATGTCTCAGCCGGCTCGGGGCGTGCGGCGCTGCCGCTGTGCAATCGGCCGTAGCCGGAGACTTGCACGCCCTGCCTGCGACGACCGGAGAGCGCTAAGGGGTACACCGCGCAGCGCTTGATCCCTTGGACGCGCGGTCCCTCCATGCGGTCCCTGCATGCCTCCGCGCGACCCACCGCGAGCCGACGAGCACCCTGCATCAGCGAGGCGCCGTACACCGGCAGATCGGGCTCGTGGAGACACAGAAGCTGGCCAATAGCCCAGCGGGGCGGCCTCTTTCAGCTTTGCGCAGGCGCAGCCTGGGATGACTAAGAGCAGATCCATCCTGCCGTCGACGTGAGGTCGGCTTCGGCGGGCGAGGCGCCCTGGTTCACCGGCTGCTCGCCGTGACGGCGATGGCGGGGAGGACGGCGAGGGAGAGGATGCCGGCGGTGAGGGTGAGGATGGGGTAGCCGGCGGCGGAGACGACGACGCCGGAGGCGAGGGCGCCGGTGGCGCCGGCGATGGCGATGGAGACGTCGACCATGCCCTGGGTCTTGGCACGGGTGGCGAGCGGCACGGCGTCGGTGATCATCGCGGTGCTGGAGACGAGGCCGAAATTCCAGCCCAGGCCGAGCAGGGTGAGCGCGAGGGCGAGCAGGGCGACGGAGTCGCCGGGCGCGGCTGCCGCGGTGATCCCGGCGGCGAGGAGGGTGAGGCCGGAGGCGGCGGCGATGGCGCTGCGGCCGTAGCGGTCGACGAGCCAGCCGGTCAGCGGCGAGGGCAGGTACATGGCGCCGACGTGGACCGCGATGACGAGACCCGAGGCGGCGGTGCCGTGGCCGTGCTCGTGCAGGTGAACGGGGGTCATCGTCATGATCGCGACCATGACGAGCTGGGTGAGGACCATGGTCAGTGCGCCCAGCATCAAGCCCGGACCGCGTTCTTCCGCAGGGGTCGGCTCGGGGTTGCCCGCGGTCTTCGCCGTGGCGGCCGCCGCCCGCTGCTGAAGGTCGAGGCTGCGGGCGAGCAACAGGGGGTCGGGGCGCAGCCAGAGGGCCAGGACGAGGGCGGCCAGCGCATAGGCGGCGCCGGAGAGGAGGAACGGTCCGGCCAGGGTGGGGATGCCGAAGGTGCCGGCGAGGGTGCCGGTGGGGGCTGCGAGGTTGGGGCCGACCACGCCGCCGAGGGTGGTGGCGACCAGGACGGTGGAGACGGCGCGGGCGCGGTGGGCGGGAGCGGCGAGGTCGGCTCCGGCGTAGCGGGCCTGGAGGTTGGTGGCGGTCCCGGCGCCGTAGACGAACAGGGCGATGAGCAGCAGGACGGGGTTGCCGGCGACGGCGGCCGCGATGACGCCGGCGCTGCCGATGGCGCCGGTGAGGTACCCGGCGGCGAGGCCGGGGCGGCGGCCACGGGCCTGGGAGATGCGGCCGACGGCGACGGCGGCGAGGGCGGAGCCGGTGGTGAACAGGGCGCTGGGCAGGCCCGCGAGATCGGTGGAGCCGAGCATGTCCTGCGCGAGCAGCGCGCCGACGGTGATGCCTGCCGCGAGACCGGCCCCGCTGAGGATCTGGGAGGTGACCAGAACGGCCAGAATGCGGCGCTGAGCTTCGGGCTGAGGGGATATGCCGGAGGTGCTGGCCGAGGCGGTACTCGTCATGGGCCGGTCTTTCCGATGAGGCGGCCGGAGCCGAGGGGGACAGAAGCGCGCCCGGTGCTGCGGCGAGGGCCGGCAGCACCGGGCCGGGCACAGGAGTCGGGCGGCATCGAGGGCCAGGGCGTGGTCGGCGACGAGGTTGTCGGCGTCTTCGAGGCCGACCGACAGTCGGATCATGCGATGGATGCGAACATGAACGGCGAGCGGGGTGTCCCTGCTGAGGCGGACGGCCCCTCGGGGGCGCGGCGTTCGCCGGCGTGCGCGGTGCGGGCGGACATTCCCTGCGGGGTGAGGGTGGACGATCCTGGCGCGGTGCGGGCGGACAGCGCCTGCGGGGTAGGGGCGGTCATGTCTCTCTCCTGCTCTTCGCTCTCTCCAGCTCTTCGTCGGATCGATGGCCGGCCGGCAGGCACGGTCAGTGCGCGGCAGCCGCCTTGACGAGTTGTGTTGCCGCCGTCTCGATGTCGTCGGGTGTGCTCCAGCGGCCGAGTGACAGCCGCAGCGCCCCCAGCGCCCGCTTGCTGTCCAAGCCCATCGCGGTCAGCACCGGGGAGGGAGTGTGGTTGCCGCTGTGGCAGGCCGAGCCCGTCGAGGCTGCGATCCCGAGGGCGGCGGTGAGGAGTTCATGGCCGATCACGCCGTCGATGCTGACGTTCAGCGTGTTCGGCAGCCGCCCTTTGTCGGGGCCGTTGAGGTGGACGCGGCCCGGCAGCGCGGCCGCCAGCCGCGGGTGGAGGCCGCGCTGCCGGGCCGCGATCCGGGCCTGGGTGCCGTCGCTGGGGTCACCGGCCGCGATCCGGGCCGCGGCACCGAGGGCCACGGCGAGGGCGACGTTCTCCGTCCCGGCTCTCAGGCCGCGCTCCTGGCCGCCGCCGTAGGCCACCGGCTCCAGCCTCACGCCGTCGCGGACGTACAACGCGGCAATGCCCTTCGGGGCGTACATCTTGTGCCCCACGACGGTGAGCAGGTCCACGCCCAGCTCCTCGACGTCGAGGGAGATCTTCCCTGCCGCCTGGGCGGCATCACAGTGGAAGCGCACCCCCCGTTCGTGTGCGAGGGCGGCGAGCTCGGTGATCGGCTGGAGGGCGCCGGTCTCGTTGTTGGCGGCCATCACCGACACCACCACCGTGTCGTCGGTGAGCGCGGCGGCCAGCGCGGCCGGGTCGACCAGGCCATTGCCGTCGACCGGCAGCACGGTGACGCGCGCCCCGTGCAGGCGCTCCAGCGAGCGGCAGGTCCCCAGCACGGCCGGGTGCTCGGTGACTTGCGTGATCACGTGGGGGCGCGGATGCCCGGAGGTGAGGACCGTACCGCGCAGCGCGAGCAGGTCGGCCTCGGAGCCGGAGGAGGTGAACACGACCTCGTCGGCGCGGGCACCGATCAGACCGGCGACCTGTGCGCGCGCCCTGGCCAGCGCCTGCCGCGGCTCAGTGCTGTAGGGGTGGTTGCTGGAGGGGTTGCCGAAGAAGTCCGTCAGGTACGGCAGCATCGCCTCGGTCACTCGCGGATCCACGGGAGTGGTGGCGTTGTAGTCGAGGTACACCGGTCCGCCGGCCAGACCCGGGTGCACCGGTACGAGGTTGTCGGTCATGCCAGGTCCCCGGCGGTGACGGGCAGTTTCGCGTCCAGCACGACCACGTCTCCGGCCTCCCTGCGGGTGCGCAGCTCCTCTTGAGTGACCTGGACCTGCCCGGCGCCGTTCTCACCAGGACGGGCGTCCAACGCCGCGGGTACGGCGGCCTGGCGGGCGCCGGCGACCTTGCGCGGCAGCGTCAGCGGCTGACCTACGTCGACCCAGGCGAGCCGGTGATGGGTCACCACCGACCCGCTGCCTCTCCGGATGAACCGGAGCAGGCGTCGGCCCTCGTCGTCCTCGGTCTCCCGAACCTGCACTTTGTCGGCCACGCCGACCAGTGTTCGCTGAACGCGCCGATCGTCAACAGATGCCGATCGGCGCGTCGCGGACCACGGACGGCGGTATCAGCCGAGGTGCCGGGCGAAGAACCGTAGGGTGCTGTCCAGTTCGAAGGCCGGGATCTCCCCATGCTTGCCGGGGTTGGCGTGCAGAGTCTTCTCGGCCGAGGCCAAGGCGTCGAACAGCGCCAAGCCCTGAGCCCGCGGCACCCGCTCGTCGTCCCACTGCAGCAGGAACTGCACCGGGACCGTGATCCGCGCGGCGGCCTCGGCCGATGCCAGCGCCCCGCCCAGGCCCAGCACCGCGGCGCGGACCCGGGGTTCCGCAGCGACGAACGGAACGCCGAGCCCGCAACCCAACGACACACCCCAGTAGCCCACCGGAGCAGCGCCGACGTGCTCGAGTTGCTGGACCGCGTCCAGAACCGCCTGCCACTCCGGGACGGTCTGGCGGGCTACGAGCGCCTGGAAACCAGCGATCAGCGGAGCCAACTCCTCACCGGCAGCCACGCGGGCCTGATTCGCCGTCGCGATCCGGTCGTACTCCTCATCCGTCGGCCGGTCGCCATGGCCGGGCACGTCGACTGCCACCACCGCGAAATCACACTCGGCCACGAAACGGCGCGCACGGGTCACGATGTCCGTGGCTCTCTTGTGCTGGCCGCCGCCGTGGCCCATCAGGATCAGGGGACGAGTACCGGTGGCACCTTCCGGCGTCCACAGCACGCCGGGAATCTCACCGAGGGTGAATAGCTGTTCGGAGACGCCGTCGGACGACGACTCAGAGGTGAAGCGCATAGCGATTGAAGCCTTTCGGGAAGCCTTCTGCGGGCTCTCCCCAGGCCATGTGAGAGAGGGAGGCCCGACCTGTCACAGCGTTGATCGGTCTCACCTCCTCGGTTCGCAGCAGCGCACAGCGACGCCGAACCTATCACGCAGATCTTCACCCGCGCCTGGGACAAGAGGGTGCCGGGACGAACGTCGCCTGACGCGTCACTGACTTCGCGGCCCGGTGGGCAAGCGCGGCGCCGCACTGCGTACCGCGTCGGCGGGGCCGAACTGCGTACCGTCGGCGGCCAGGAGAACCGGATGCGGTTGAGCCGCTCCGCGACCCGCCCGGCGCGCGAAGGCCTCCTGTTCACGTACCTCGGCCTGGTGCCAAGGCCAACGGAAACGGCGGAGGCGCCTTCCTCGGATCCGCCCGGAAGCCGCAATCTTGATCATTCCGAGATGCGAGGAGCGGCTGCTGTAAACCTTGGCCGGATACTGTCGTCATCGCGTTCGACGGGGGAGTGCGTCGTCGTGGTGGGGTGCGGGCAGCCGTGCGGCATCGCGGCGCAGGTTTGACCGGACGCGGCCCTGCTCGATCAGGGGCCCCCGGTTCGTACACGTGGACGGGCGTGACACGTGCGCCCGTGTGAGACAGGAGCCGTAGTGGCACTGAACGTACGGAGTCCGAGAGCCGCGGTTGCCGCGTTGGCGGCGACTGCGGCCGCACTGGCGGTGGGTACCGCGGTGCCCGCCACCGCCGCCGGATACACGGCGTCGGCCGGCCCGTGGACTCCCGCGACCGGCCTGACCGGCGCCGACGGCCAGCAGAGCCTGATCGACGTCAAGGTGGCCGGAAACGGCACGGCGTTCGCCCTGTGGCGCAACAAGGCGGCCGATGCCACTGCTTGGGACATCCAGGCCGCCGTCAAGCCAGCGAACAGCGGCACGTGGTCCGCTCCCCACACTCTGTTCACGAGCGGTGACGCCGCCGCCCAGGCCGTGCTGGCCGTGACCGCGGACGGGCACGCCCTTGCGGCCTGGACAACCGGGAACGGCAACGACGGCACACTCGCCACCCTCTCCGCAGGCTGGGACCCGGCGGCGGGCATGTGGTCGGATCCGACCACGGTCACGGGTTACGACGGACTGGACCTGTCCATGCCCGAGCTGGCCGCGGCGGCCGACGGCACCGTCACCGCCGTATGGGACCAGGGCGACGGATACCTGAACCACGAGGTGATGACCGCCACCCTCGCCCCCGGCGCGACGGCCTGGTCGGTGCCTCACCGCCTGGGGTCCTTCTCCAGTGGCGGCATTTGGGATATCGCACTCGACGTGGCTCCGGACGGCGCGGCCACCACGGTCTGGGACGCCTACGACAGCCTCGACGAGGCCCACGTCGTCTCCACCGCCACCCGGGCCACTGCCGGCGGCGACTGGAGCAGCCCGGCCGTCCTGCCGGGTACGGACGCCCAGTCCAGCGATGTCGGGGTCTCGATGGATGCCCGCGGCGCCACCACCGTGCTGTGGCAGAGCGCCTCGGCCAACGGGGTCGAGAATCTGAAGTCCGTCACCAGGACTTCGCCGGCCGGCAGCTGGGGACCCGCCAAGACCGCCGTACCGTCCCTCCAGGACAACGACGACAGCGGCCCCCTCACGGCCCCGAACGGTGACATCACCTATGTGTGGGCAGGCTGGAACGCCGGCGCCGGCATGCCGATCGTCCAGGCCGTCACCCGAAGCGCGAGCACCGGCACCTGGTCCGCGCCCAGGACGCTGTCCACCGGCTACGTCAACCGGCAGGTGGACGCGTCCATCGGCGCCGACGGCACCGTACAGGTGGTGTGGCCGCAGACACCCGGCATCGACAACGGCAACGACCACTACCTGGAGTGGGCCGTCCGGGCGGACGGCATATGGAGCAAGGCGACCGCACTCAACACCACGCCGGTCGCCGACGTGCCGGACATGGACGCCCTGACGGGCGAAGTGGCGGCCGGACCGGACGGCCGGGCCACGGTGCTGGGACGAACGGCCGTGTACGCCCCCGGAACCAGTGACCGCTACACCTCCCAGGTGTGGAGCCGGTCCCAGACCCTGCTGGCCAAGCCGCAGATCACCACAAAGGCCACGGTGGCCGGGACCGCCCGTACCGGTTCCAAGTTGACGTGCTCCGCGGCCTGGTCCGGCTACAACGCGACCGCCGCATGGTCGTGGCTGCGGGACGGCAGGACCATCTCCGACGCCACCGGCGCGACCCGCACCCTGACCTCGGACGACTACACCCACAAGATCTCGTGCAAGGTCACGGTCAGCAACGGCGCGGGTTCGGTCAACTCCACGTCACCAGCCGTCACGGTCGCCGTCGGCCCTCCCCTGAAGACCACCAAGGCACCCTCCATCAGCGGCACCGCCAAGGTCGGTTACAAGCTGACGGCCGCACACGGCACCTGGTCACCGACCGCCACCTCGTACTCCTACTCCTGGAAGCGCAACGGCAGGACCATCACCGGAGCCACCAAGTCCGCCTACGCCCTGGTGAAGGCCGACAAGGGCCAGAAGATCACCGTGAAGGTGACCGCCCACCGCCACGGCTGGACTGACGGATCGGCCACCACCGCATCGGTCACCGTGCACTGACGCACCTTCGGCGGAGCCGTCGGCGGGCGGGACGCGCGGGCGCGCCACGAGACTCGGGTACGACCGCGGGGCGTCGATCCATGTCGGCGTCATTGGATTCGGCTTCTCACTGCCTGTTTTCCAAGCTGTTCGCGCTGCCCACCCGGACCAGGCACCACGGATAACCTCGCCCGGCTGCCCGGCTGCCCGGCTGCCCGGCTGCCCGGCCTCCGCGGCGGCGGCACAGGGCCGAGAACGACACCAGCCGCGTTCACATAGGCCGTCACCCCGCGGACTGCTGATCAACCGCCGCGTGCCGTCGGCACGGAGTGTCCTGGGTCCACGAGGGCCGCCCGCCGAACTAGGGGGTCAGTCGATACAGAACTCGTTGCCCTCGATGTCCAGCATCGGGATGCACGACTCGTTTTCCTCATCGGCATACAGTGTTTGCACATGGGTCGCGCCGAGCGCGACCAATCGTGCGCACTCGGCTTCGAGCGTGGCGAGGCGCTCGTCCCCCACGAGCCCGGTGCCGACCCGGACGTCGAGATGCACCCGATTCTTGACGATCTTGCCCTCGGGGACGCGCTGGAAGTACAGGCGCGGGCCCACGCCTGAAGGATCACTGCAGGCGAACCATGATCCCTGCTTCTCAGGAGGCAGGGTGCGGTTGAAATCCTCCCAGGTGGTGAACCCCTCCGGTGGCGGCGGTACGACGTACCCCAACACTTCACACCAGAAGCGAGCGAGGCGCTCAGGTTCTGCGCAGTCAAAGGTGACTTGGAACTTCTTGATCGCTGACATCGGCGCACCGTACCGCGTATTAGGAGGACCCTGCCGCTCATTTCCCCAGGCGGGTCCACCCGCAACCGCGTCGCACCCTGGGCCACCTTGGACACCAAGTGATCAAACCAGACAGTCCACGAGAACGACGCGATCGTGGCGGCGGAGCGCCCCAGTGGTCCCCAGGATTTAGTCCTGACCGACCACCTTCATGCCAAGATCAGTTGCGGGACAACCCTTAGGGTGCAACGCTGCGCCCTGGCGCGACCGCCTTTCGGACCCACCACACGGGGATCTCTTATGCGTTTGGCAACCGTACTCCTCCTGATCGGCGCCCTGTTCGGGCTGGCGCCCGCCACGGCCCAGGCCATGCCGGCGCCTGACTCCGTGTCGTACATCGCGCTGTCGTCGAAGCCGGGCGGTGCGAGCGGGGGCGGTATCAGCAAGAGCGGTGGTGGCATCGGCAAGGGCGGCAGTCACAGGAAGTCGAGGGGCGGCGGCTACTCCTACGGCCGCACCCACGGCAGCTCGTCCACCGGGAAGAAGATGCCCCTGTGGCAGGCGATCCTGGTCCTGCTCGTCCTGGGATGCCTCATCGTCTGGGGCGTCGTCAAGCTCGTGCGCAAGGTCCGGAACGCCGTCAACACCTGACGGGTATTCGGCAGGGTAGCGGCGCGCGGCTCGGATGCCTCCGCACGGCTTTGGCCGGGCGCTGCACAAAACCATCGGGCTGCGATTTCCTGCTGTGGCATCAGCGAGGGTCACAGGGGGCGGGCTGGTCGGAGACGGGTGTACGCCGTGCTCGATGAGACGGCTGCGGTCGGCAGTGCCAAGGCCCAGCGCAGCTGGGGACTTCTGTTGCGCTGCCGGAGCCGACTGGCCGACAGCGGCACGACCTGGGTCGAACCGCCGGACGGAACCTCCCTGTCGGCCGACGACCCCGAACCTGACGCGCACGGCTCTCGAAGTTGCGACGCACGCCGCTTCCGGCCGAACCTGATGGGTGACACCGGCGGAAGACCAGGATTCTGGACGTCCTCGACGCGGGGACCGTGCGCCGACGACTCGGTCGCGTGTACCAGCGACTGCCGTCAAGTGTCACGCCCGCATCAGGAGTGATACGAGGGTGACAGCTGCTTTCGGGACTCGGCGGCCTTGTCGCAACGGGTGATGGTGGCCCGCCGTCGCCGGCGGCGCCGTTGGCCGACCGCGCCGACGACTGGACCCACCTCTCACCCACCGGCATGTTCAAGGCCTTTGTAAGGACCTCTCCGAGGCTTCGGCGCACCTCGCGCCGCGCTGTCCCGGCCGCCGTAAAAGACCCCGCGCGAACTGGTGATATGTCATTGCAAAATTCCATGACATGCTAGTAAATTTCGGTCAGCCGTTTCGGGATGTCACCGGCAGACGGGGGCAAAGGATGAGCACGGACGACCGCGTCGCGGTGACGCCCGGGATCGCACGACTGCACGCGTCGCCCGGACTTGCCGGGCCCGGTCGGCTGGGGCTGGTGACCAACCACACCGGCGTCCTCCCCGACCTGCGCCCGGCCGCGCCTGCGCTGCTCGAGGCCGGCGCACGGCTGGTCGCCCTGTTCGGTCCGGAGCATGGTCTGCACGGGACCGGCCAGGCCGGCGGGAGCGAGGCCGCTCAGGCGGACCCCACCACCGGACTGCCGGTCCACGACACATACCGGTGCAGCGGTGAGCGCCTGGACAAACTGCTGATCGACAGCGGCGTCGACGCTCTGGTGTTCGACCTGCAGGACATCGGAGCCAGGTTCTACACCTACGTGTGGACCATGTTCGACCTGCTGGTCTCGGCGGCCCGTACGGGTGTACGGTTCGTGGTTGCCGACCGGCCGAATCCCCTCGGTGGACTCGTCAGCGAGGGCCCGCTGCTCGACCCGGCGTGGGCCAGCTTCGTCGGGCGCGCCCCGATACCCGTCCGGCACGGCCTCACCTGCGGCGAACTCGCCCGGCATCTCAACGCCTCAGCCGTGCCCGAAGTGACGGGCCGTGCCGCTGACTTGACGGTGATCCAGGCTGTCGGCTGGCAGCGTGCCCTGAGCGCCGAGGCCACCGGCCTGCCGTGGGTCGCGCCCTCGCCGAACATCCCGACGCCCGCCACGGCCACCGTCTACCCCGGCACTTGCCTGTTCGAGGGGACGAACCTCTCGGAGGGCCGTGGTACCACGCAGCCCTTCGAGATCGTCGGGGCCCCGTACATCGACGCGCGGTTCGCACCCTCACTCGCCGAGCTCGCCCTGCCCGGAGTGCACTTCCGTGATCTGCGGTACGTACCGACCTTCCACAAACACGCCGGACAGCCGCTGCGCGGGGTCCAGCTCCACATCACGGACCGCCAGGCGTTCGCTCCCGTACGGACCGCCGTCGCGATGCTCACCACGCTACGGCGGCTGTACCCGGACGACTTCGCCTGGTGCACTGCGGACGGCGGCATGGAGGGGACCGGTCACCGTCACTTCATCGACCTGCTGTGGGGGTCCGACCGGTTGCGGCGCACCGTCGACGCGGGCGACGACCCGCTGCCGCTGTGCGATCCGCCGGCGCCGCCAGGCCGTTGGGCCGGCGACGACACCCTGCTCTACCCCTGAGACCTCCTCGCCTTCCGCTGCGGCCTGCTGCTCTGCCCCGAAAAGAAGCGGACCCTCATACGACTCAACAGCCCTGCACAGCAACCCGTTGCGCGTCCGCGCCGACCGCCGGGCCCCGCCTTGGCCCCTGCCGAGCAGCGGATCGCGGACCACATCCTGGCCGACCCGGCCGGGTCCGTCGGGCGGGACCCCCGAGCCTGCCGCGGCCGGCAACATCTCCGAGACGACCGTGGTCCGGTTCAGCCACGCCCTCGGGCCCCGGGGCCACCCCGAGCCGCGGAGGGCCCTGGCGGCCACCGGCGTCGCCCACGAGGTGTCTCCCAGGAGGCGCCGCCCCGGCTGCCGACCCGCCATGCGGGCCCCATCCCCATGGCCGCAGCGCACCCCCCACCAGACAGAGGCAGCGCCGCGGGCGATGTTCCATGCCGTCCGCGACCTGCGTATGGAAGGACTACCCGTCGATGACGACATCCCCGCCGACGACCGATCGCACGACGAAACCCCGGGCCGGGATTCGTGGCTTTCGCGCGGGCGACGGCCCGCGGTTGGTGGAGGCGTGGCGCCGGAGTGCGCCGGCCGACCCGATCACCCCGGACCGCTTCCGCTCCCTGGTGCTGCTGGACGCCAACTTCGATCCGGAGGGGCTTCGGGTCGCCGTCGACGGCGACCGTGTCCTCGGCGCCGCCTACGCCGTGCGCCGACTGACGCCGATGACCGGCACCGACCTGGAGCCGGAGCAGGGCTGGATCCCGTTCTTCTTCGTCGCCCCGGCCGTCCGCGGGCGCGGTCTCGGCCGCCGGCTGCTGACCGACGTCCTCGACTGGCTGCACAGCCACGGCCGTACCAGGGTGGACTTCTCCTCGTACACCCCGCACTACATCCTCCCCGGCCTGGACGCCGAGGCGTACCCGGAAGCGGCGGGGCTCCTCGAATCCCTGGACTTCCGCACTCTGTACGAGGCGGCGGCGATGGACCGCGGCCTGGTCGGCTATCGACTCCCGGAGAGTGTCGCGCTCCGCGCGGACGAACTGACGGCCCAGGGCTACCGGTTCGCCACCCCGTCCGACGACGACCTGGTGGACCTTGTCGCGCTCGCCGGGAGCCACTTCAGCCCGGACTGGGCACGCGCGATCCGGGAGTGCCTGGTCGCAGGCACGCCGCTCGACCGGATCGTCGTCGTCCGAAACCCCTCGGGCCGGCTGGTCGGCTGGGCGATGCACGGCGCGTACGAGTCGGTGGACGAGCGGTTCGGCCCGTTCGGTGTGCTGGAGGAGATGCGCGGCACCGGACTCGGCAAGATCCTGCTGCACCTGGTGCTGGAGCGGATGCGGGCGCGCGGCGCGCACTCGGCGTGGTTCCTGTGGACCGGCGAGCAGTCCCCGGCGGGCCGCCTGTACCGCAAGGCCGGTTTCACCACGACCCGGGTGTTCCGTGTGATGCGCCGGGAGGCCGCCGGATGACGCTGTCACGCCGCACCGGCGGCCTGAGCCGCCGGCACTTCGCGCTCGCGCTCCCCTCGGCGCTGCTCGCCGCCGGATGCGCCGCACCGCACCAGGGCACCGGGCGCCCAGGGGATCCGATCGTCCTCACCCTGCTCTCCCACTACGCGAGCGGGGAGCTCAAGGAGGCCCTGCAGGGACCGGTCGACGAATGGAACGCCACCCACCACCGGGTGAAGGTACGGACGACGGCCGTCGAGTTCACGGAACTGCTGACCACGTTCATGGTCCGGCAGGCCGCGAGCCAGGGCGCCGACATCGTCCACCCGTACTGCCTGTGGAACGGCCAGCTCGTCCAGGCCGGCGTCCTGCGGCCCGCTCCGGCCGAGCACGCCGAGGAGATCCGGCGCGGCTACGGCGGGGCCGCGGTCCGCTCCTCGTCCGTGGGGGGCAAGGTCTACGGCTACCCCACCGAGGTGCAGACGTACGCCCTCTACTACAACAAGCGGCTGCTGCGCGAGGCCGGCATCGACGGCCCCCCGCGCACGTGGCGTGAGCTGGAGGAGGCGGCCTACGGCACCGCCAAGCGGGACCGGTACGGCAACACGCTGGTCCAGGGGTTCGGGCTGTCGACCTACGACGACTCCACCACCGTCGGCCAGACGCTCGCCCTGCTCAACGCCGCCGGCGGAACGTTCGTCTCCGCGGACGGCAGGAGCACCGCCATCGACTCGCCGGCCGGCCGGGCCGTGTTCGATCTGGAGCACCGTCTCGTCGTCAAAGGCGCGAGCGCCCCCGGCATCAACGTCTACAAGGCGTTCGCGTCCGGGCAGGTGGCGATGGTGGTCAGCGCCGGCTGGTGGACCGGCAGCCTGAAGGAGCAGATGGGCAAGGACTACCGCGACGTCGGCGTCGCCCCGCTGCCCGTCCCCGAGGCCGACGACAAGCGCGCCACGCTTTCCACCGGCTTCATGCTGGGGGTCAACGCGGCCAGTGAGCACCCACGCGAGGCCTGGGAGTTCCTGCGCTGGCTCAACACCGAGAAGGTGAGCGTGAAGAGCGCCAAGAAGGGCGCGACAGCGACCCGGATGAGTTCCCTGCAGGTGTCGGTCGGCTCCCTGACCGGTCGCGCCGACGACATGCGCACGCTCCTCGGCGAGGGCAGCGATCCGAACCTGCGCCCGTTCCTGGACGCGCTGGCGTACGCGGTGCCGGAGCCGAACGTGCCGGGCGCACAGCAGGCCAAGTCGCTGCTGCGCAAGAACATCGAGGCGCTGTGGACCGGCCAGCAGTCCGTCGACGAGGCGCTGCGCACCACCCGTCGTCAGGTCGATCAGGAGGTGTCGCGCTCATGGTGAACACCCTGGCGCCGGAGTCGCCCGAGCGGGTGCCGAGCCGGCAGTCCGCCGGGCCCGCCGTCGACGGCCGTGGTCGGGCACGGATCCAGGCCCGGCGCCGCCAGGTCCTCGTCGCCTATCTCTTCCTGGCGCCGACGCTGCTGTTCTTCGCGGTCTTCCTGATCCTGCCGCTCGGCTTCGCGCTGTTGCTGTCGATGTCCCGCTGGGCCGGGTTCGACCTCGGCGACATCGACCCGGTCGGCCTGGACAACTTCGCCGGGTTCTTCGCGGACGGATCCACGTTCCTGGCGCCGATCCTCACCAATACGCTGCTGTTCGCCCTGGGCACCGTGGCCCTGGCGCTCGCCGGCTCGGTGCTCGTCGCCACCTGCATCGACAAGCTGCGGTTCCAGGGGCTGTGGCGCACCCTGTACTTCCTGCCCATCGTCACGACCGTCGTCGCCATCGGCAACGTGTGGAAGTACATGTACGAGCCGGGCGGGCTCGTCAACGGCGTCCTCAACGCCCTGGGGCTCGGCTCCATCGCGTTCCTGCAGGACCCGGGCACCGCGCTGCCCTCGGTCGTGGTCGTACAGGCCTGGGCCGCGGTCGGCACGGCGATTCTCATCCTGACCGCCGGGCTGAAGTCCATTCCCGAGTCGTACTACGAGGCCGCCGCGCTCGACGGCGCCGGCCCCGTCACCGTCTTCTGGAAGATCACGCTGCCGCTGCTGCGGCCGTCCCTGCTGTTCGTGTGCATCACCCAGTTCATCACCGGGCTGCAGTCGTTCGCGCTGATCATCGTGATGACCAAGGGCGGCCCGGGTGACGCGACCAATGTGGCCGCGCTGGAGATGTACCGGCAGGCCTTCAGTTACGGCGACTGGGGCACTGCGAGCGCCGCCGCCTTCGTCCTGTTCGTGGTGGTCCTCGTGGTCACCCTGGTGCAGTTGTGGATCTTCCGGCGCAAAGGGGAGGACGCATGATCCGCCGCCGTTTCCCGTGGCTGTCGTATCTGGTGGTCGTGACCGGCGCCGTGCTCACGGTGGTGCCGTTCCTCGACATGGTGATGACGTCCTTCAAGGGTCCCGGCGAGTCCGGCACGCTGCCGTACCGGTTCCTGCCCAAGGCGTTCGAGCTGTCCAACTACAGGGCCGCGATCGACCAGCTCGACCTGCCGGTACTCTTCCGCAACAGCGTCATCGCCACCGCCGTGATCACCGGCTCGGTGCTGCTCACGTCGTCACTCGCCGGCTACGCGCTCGCCAAACTCCGCTTTCCCGGCCGGGACTTCATCTTCCGTCTCGTGCTGTCGACGATGATGTTCCCGCCGTTCCTCTTCTTCATCCCGCACTTCCTGATCCTGGTGCACTGGCCGCTGGCGGGCGGCAACGACCTGCTGGGGCGCGGCGGCGCGGGCCTGACCGTCAGCATCGTGGCGCTCGCCATGCCCTTCCTCGTCAACGGCTTCGGGATCTTCCTGATGCGCCAGTTCATGGTCTCGATCCCGGACGAGGTCCTCGAGGCCGCGCGCATCGACGGGGCCGGCGAGTTCGCCGTGTGGTGGCGGATCGTGGTGCCGCAGACCAAGCCGGTCGTGGTGACGCTCGGCCTGCTGACCTTCGTCGACGCCTGGAACGAGTACATCTGGGCGCTGCTCGTCTCGACCGCCAACCCGGACGTGATGACCCTTCCCGTCGGCATCCAGCTCCTGCAGGACTACGTCGACCCGACCCGCACGATGCCCATCGTCATGGCCGGCCTCGTCCTGAGCATCCTGCCGGTCCTGATCCTCTTCCTGCTGCTGCAGAAGTACTACATCCGCGGCGTCATGCTCAGCGGCCTCAAGTAGAGCGTCACTCTCGCCCGTCGGGCGGCGGGGCACACCCGGGATGGAACCGTGGCCGGCGTTGACATGGAACTTTCCGGAGCCGGCGTGCTGCGCGAAGCTTCGAGCCGGCCGGGTACGGCACCGGACGGCGCCGTACCCGGCCGGAGACAAGCCCGGCCGTTTCACGGCCACAGCCGCGCGCTCAGCCGACAGCGGCGCCGAACCACCTGCGCAACTGACCGGGCAGTTCCTGCTGGTCGTCACCGACCCATGCCACGTGGCCGTCCGGCCGCAGCAGCACCGCGGGCACGTCCAGTTCCTCGCTGACGTCGACCACGTGGTCGACCCGGTCCGCCCAGCCCGCCACCGAGAGCCGGCCGGTCTGGTCGAGCAACAGCCCGCGGCCGCTGTGCATCAGCTCGTAAAGGCGCCCCCGCTTCAGCTGCACGTCCCGCAGCCGCCGGCCGAGCAGTTCGTGGCCCTCGCCGAAGTCGTAGCGGACCCCGATCGCGATGATCTTCTCGATCAGATACCGGTTCACCTCTTCGAAGTCCATCAGTTCCGACACCAGCCGGCGTACGGCCTGAGGACCCGGTTCGGTGGACGCCAGCTCCATCTGCGCGCGGGTGTTGTCCAGCACGGCGGCGGCCACCGGATGCCGTTCGGCCTGGTAGCTGTCCAGCAGCCCCTCGGGCGCCCAGCCACCCACTTCGGCGGCCAGCTTCCAGCCGAGGTTGAACGCGTCCTGGATGCCGAGGTTGAGGCCCTGCCCACCCATCGGCGGGTGGATGTGCGCCGCGTCGCCGGCCAGCAGCACCCGGCCGACCCGGTAGCGCTCGGCCAGCCGGGTGGCGTCGCCGAAGCGGGAGAGCCAGCGCGGTGAGTGCACGCCGAAGTCGGTGTCGGCGAACCCCCGCAGCTGCCGCTTGAGATCCTCGAGGGTCGGCGGGACCGAGCGGTCCTCGGTCACCCCCTCCGCGGGCACGACGACGCGGTACACCCCGTCCCCCATGGGCCCGAGGCCGAACCGCACCTGGGTCTTGCGGACTTCGGCCACCACCGCGGCCACCGTCTCCGGCGGCGCAGCCACCTCCATCTCGCCCAGCAGCGTCTCGACCCTGGTGGGCTCGCCGGGGAAGCCCACGCCGAGCAGCTTGCGCACCGTGCTGCGGCCGCCGTCGCAGCCGACGAGGTAGCGGGAGCGCAGCTGCGTGCCGTCGGCCAGCTCTGCGGTCACCCCGTGGTCGTCCTGGCCCAGCCCGACCACTTCGCAGCCGCGCCGGATCTCGACGCCGAGCGCGGTGGCGTGTTCGGTCAGCAGGCGCTCGGTGGTGGGCTGTGGGATGCCGAGCACGTACGGATACGTGGTGTCCAGCCGGTCGGGCGCGGGCTTGGTGATGCCGGCGAAGAAACCACCGAGCGGGTACTGCCGGCCGAGCGCGAGGAACCGCTCCAGCAGACCCCGCTGGTCCATCACCTCGATGCTGCGCACGTGCAGGCCGAGCGCGCGGACCACTCTGGTCGGCTCCGCCTCCTTCTCCAGTACGAGCGTATGCAGCCCGTGCAGCCGCAACTCGCCGGCGAGCATCAAACCGGTCGGTCCGCCGCCGACCACGATCACGTCCATCATCAAAGCCCCCATTCCGCGTTGCACTTCGGCCGGCTGCACCGCGCCGAGTGCCGCAACCGCACCGCGAGTCCCACCGGCAGTTCTACGTTCCGCAGACCCATGTTTCGTCACAGAACGCATGTACTTCGCGAATCCCCGATTCCCGCAGGTTCTGGCCTCGGCCGGAGATTCTGCAACACGACCGGGGGCTTGCCGCAAGGCCCCCCATGAGCTATAAGTTGAGAGTGGCAAGGAGTGGGTGACCTCCTTGCCTTTGCTTTTTGCCGCCCCCTCTGGGCGGACAGGCTTCTCCCGAAGCGTTCCGCGAACCCGGCCGACGTACCGCTTGACCAGCTGGTCGGCAACGCCGGGAGACGGCCCGGGGCGCATCACCCGTCCACGTGCGGTCGTATCACCGTGCGAGCCCTTCATCGTGTACGTCACCGGCGTCGGGCCGCGCCGCAGTGACGCGGTCGCCTGCCGCGACCCGTCGTCGGGGTTTCGCCCCCCGTCCCGTACCCGGCCATGGGTGGCACAGCTCAGACCGGGCTGCTCACGGGGATCCACAGGACGTCGGGCGCCCGGGATGGTGGATCATGATGCAGGATCCCCGGTGACACCTGACACCTGACACCTGACACCTGACACCTGACACCTGGCACCTGGCACCTGGCACCTGGCACCTGCACCTGGCACGCCGACGGTGCGGTTGATGACGGCGGGACGAGTCCCGCGAACGAAAGGGCGATGCGAAGTGGACAGCAACCGAACGGCGGTGCACCCGCTGCCGTACACCACTTACCGGCAGGCGATCGAGCGAGAGACGGCACGCCTGGTCGAGGTGGTCGAGGGCGTGGACCCGGCAACTCCTGTGCCCTCTTGCCCCGACTGGACGATTGCCGACCTCACCCGCCACGTGGGGAGTCTGCAGCGCTGGTTCTGCACCCTGCTGTCCCGGTTGGTGCAGGAGCCGCCCCGGAACCGCGACGTGGAGTTGGGGCTGCCGGACAGCACGCGGGAATACGCCCACTGGGTGGCTGCGGGCATCCCGCAGGTGGCCGCCGTGCTCCAGGCCACGGATCCCGAGGCGCCCATGTGGGCCTGGGGCGAGGACCAGCACGCCCGGTTCTGGGCCCGCAGGATGCTGTTCGAAACGCTGGTGCACCGGGTCGACGCGGAGCTCTCCGTCGGCCGCGAGTCACCCCTCGACCCGGAGCTGGCAGCAGATGGAGTCGACGAATTCCTCGTCAACCTGCCCAACGCCCATCTCTTCGCCCCGGCCGTGGCCCAACTGAACGGTGGCGGCGAGACCATCGTGTTCCAGTGCGCCGACTCCGGCACTGGCACCGGCGAAGAGTGGCGGGTCCGACTGGAGCCGGAGGGCTTCCGCCTGTTGCCCCGAGCGGAAGCCGACACCGCGCCGTCCGACGCGCGGACGACGGTACGGGCGCAGGCTGCCGACCTCCTGCTGCTGCTCTACGGGCGTCGGTCGTACAAGGAGGCCACCTTCGAGGTGACGGGCCAATCCGCGACGCTTGACCACTGGTTCGCCCACACGGCCTTCTGATCAGAACACCCCACTCCTCAGCCTCCCGGCGGCCGGGCCGTCCGAGCCCGGGCCCGGCCGGGCACCGGGGAACGCATGAGGTTTCGTTCCCAGACCGCCGGTGAAGTGTGAGTGGTCAGGGGAAGGCTCCGGAAGAGAAGCGGAGAGGGCATCGTGGCGAAGAAGATCCTTTTGGTGGACGATTCCGACGTGGTGCGCCGGTCCGTCGGCGACGTCCTGCGGCTGAACGGCTTCGAGGTGACGGAGGCGGCCGACGGCGGGGCAGCGCTGGACCTCCTCGCCGCACAGGGCACCTACGACGCGATCATCACCGACATCATGGTTCCGGAGGTGGACGGGGTCACGCTGATCCGCGAGGCACGCAAGGACGAGCGCTACACGTCCACGCCCATCATCGTGCTGGCTTCGAAGCCGGAGCCGTCCAAGGTGGACGAGAGCGAGAAGGCCGGCGCCACGGGGTGGCTGGTGAAGCCGTTCGGAGACGCGCAGCTGCTTGCGGAGCTCGGGAGGGTGCTGCAGTAACCCGGGGCCCTGGCCGACGGAACGACGCGGGGGAGTGGCGGGCGCGTTGCGCACGGGTGTTCCCGTGCCACGGGCCGGCCGGGTGCTGATCAGCGTGCGCGCAGGCGTTTCCAGCCGAAATGAGAGTTGGGGACTGCCGTCAATAGGCGCGTGTCATCGTTCCGGGCGCGTAGGTGGACGGCCACCAGTCCGCCCCTGCTGCCGAACCGGGCCAGCTCGCGCAACCATTGATCATTGATGGGTGAGGGCGTACGACGGCAGCACGGGGAAGCAGTACACCCCACGGGTACCGCCCTGACCGACACTGACGGCACGAATGCCGGAACGGCGGATGCGCGGCGCGTTCGCCGCCGACGTCAAGTGCACGAACATCGCCACGACCGGCATGGTATGCGTGTCCTCGCCGAACTCGTCGCGGCTGTGGGGACGCGCTGCGGTGCCCAACCGGCCGACTGGCTTGCCCTCGGATGCGGTTCCGACCTGCGGAACACCTGGGGGCGGCGCGAAGCTCGCTGGAGCGGGCCGGCTGGCCAGGGCGATGCCGTCGGCGGTGTCCGGTGGGCCGGTGTCCTGACTTCCTCGCCTCCGCGGGCGTCGCCGCCACTCACATTTGCTACCTCTCTCTCACCGAGTAGAAGATTCTCAGTCCCACCAGAACCACCATTCACGACGCTTCATGAGGTCCTCGTGGTAGGTGGACCAGTCGAGGCTCGGGTCCACGTAGAACACATCTGGACAGGCGAGGTAGTGCTCGGCGGTGAGGACACGGGCCTGGTGGGCATCCGTCGGCCGAGCGGCAACAGACACATACAAGCTTCCGTGTCCCAAGCCCACGATACGGAGACCGAACCGGTCCTCCCAGGAGCGCAGCACTGCCGACAGCTCCTGCGCAGTCATGTGATTCGTCATCCCGAGCCAGCTCAGGGCGGCGGGCGCATCGGCCCCCCGCGTGACCTGGACGAGTGCGAGACACCGGGCTCGACCGTCGCGGACGAGGGCGGACGCCACTTCACCCGCGCACACGTCAACGTCAGTCACCGCCGCCGCCGGCCTCGCCAGACCGGGCCACTCCTGGAAAGGCAACCAAGAGCCGTCCTTCCACTGGCTCAGGAAGTACGAAGCGGCATCGACGTCAGCCCCGTAGTCACCGCCCACCGGCTGGAATGAGTCATCGGGGTACTCAAGCAGCAGTGGATACAGGCCGGTTTCACAACGACGTGTGTACAGACGCTTCCACCAGTCGGCCGCGTCCATGACCGGTCCGTCGCTCATCCACACCACGGGATGCGGAGCACAACACGGCCCGATCAGTCGGCCAGGTGGCAAGTCGTTCAACAACTGTCTGACATCTTCACTCAAAGGCTCGGGCACGACCGGAATCTACGACGCACCTCTGACAGAGCCACAAATAGCACCGTCCAAAACGTTGGCGGGCCCTCGGCCGGAGTTGGGGCATGATCGGCGTCACCGAGATGCCCGGCATCGACGACTACGGGCCGCAGGAGACCTTCACCACCCAGGACGCGGTCACGGCCGAGAAATGGGCCGTCGCCAAGGGCATCGACACCCTCTCGTTCTGGGCGCTCCAGCGCGACAACGGCGGCTGCGTCGGCACCGCCGACGCCAACTCCTGCTCCGGGATCGCCCAGGACACCTGGTACTTCAGCCGCACCTTCGAGCCGTTCACGCAGGGCCGTCACACCCGTTGATGCCTGAGAGTTGAGTCGTCACCGGGCCGGCCGGACGGGCGGTGCCAATCAGGGAGCCTGCGGCCTGAGCTACGAGGCCGCTCCTCACCCGCTCTGGGCCGACGACGACTTGTGGGCACGGATCGAGCCGCTGCCGCCGATACCACAACCTCGGCATCGACGTCCGGCCGGAAGGCACTGGACGACCGGTGGCTTCCGGCCGAGCCGTGCTTCACGAGCCGGGGTTCTGGCTCAAGTTCGCGAGGGATGCTCCTTTGCGGCAGGCAAGCAGGCCAAGTGTCACAGGTCGAGGATGACTTCGGTGGTGGGCTCGCTGCAGCAGACGAGGATGGTGCCGGGTTCTGGGGGTTCGAGGGGCGGGGTGGTGTAGGTGATGTCACCGGCGACGAGTTGGGTGATGCAGGTGTGGCAGACGCCGGTGCGGCAGGACCAGCGGGTGGGGACGTCGCAGGCCTCGGCGAGCTCGAGAATGGAGGCGTGAGCCGGTGACCACGGTGTGGTGATGCCGCTGCGGGCGAAGGTGATCAGAGGGCCGGAGCCCGGGGGACCGCTCGGTTGGTGCGGCCGGATCACGGCCGTGGGTGTGACACCGGGGTTGATGGCGGGAAGCGCGCTGAACTGTTCGGTATGGATCCGCTCGGGACGCAGGCCGAGATCGTGCAGGAACGCGCTGAAGTCGTTCATGAACGCGGTCGGTCCGCAGAGATAGGCATCGGCGTCGGCGGGGATGCCCATGGCCGCCAGCGATGCGGCGGTCGGCCGACCCAGTGTGACGTGGGGCAAGTCGGGCTCGGAGGCCGGGGCGTTGACCGCGGTGTAGTAGATGTGCTCGTGGGCGTGGGGGAGTTGTGCGAGCAGGGCGTGGGATTCGTCGGCGAAGGCGTGATGGGCGCGGTCGTGGGCGATGTGGATCCACCAGACGGGGCGTGGGGCTTGCTGGTCGGCGAGTCGGTGGAGCATGGCCAGCACGGGAGTGGCCCCGATGCCCGCGGAGACGAGGACGACCGGGTCGGTGCCTTCTTCGAGTACGAAGGTGCCGCGGGGGCTTGCGACGTCCACGAGGTCCCCGGGGTGGAGGCTGGTGTGGAGGTAGTGGCTGACCTGGCCGTGGGGCTCGTGCTTGACACTGATCCGGTAGGCCCCGGCTGAGGGCGCGGAGGACAAGGAGTAGCTGCGCACGGTGGGTGCGGCCTCGCCGACGGCCAGGCGGATGGAGAGGTACTGGCCCGGGCGGCCCTGCGGTAGAGAGGTGCCGTCGGTGGTGTCGAGGTAGATGGAGGAGACGGTGGGTGTCTCGCGGGCGATGCGGGAGATACGCATGGTCTTGAAGCCCGGCCATCCCGGTGCCTCTTTGGATGGCCGGGCGCCGGCGCGTTCGCCTGGCCAGCCCGGCTCCTGCGTCGGTGGCAGAGCGGCGGCGAGTTCGCGGAAGGACTGCTGCCAACCGGGGCTGAGGGCGGGTACGTTCAGCGCTTTGCGCAGCTTTTCTGGGTCGCGGTCGGGAAGGTAGAGCAGCGCGTCGGTGTCCGCGACGCTGAGTTCCTCCGGGCCCTTGCGGGTGAGGGTGATCTCGTCGCCGGCCTGGACGCTTCCTTCCGTGATGACGCGAAGGTAGAAGCCGGGGCGGTGGTGGGCGACCAGGAGGGCAGCCATGGTGGGTTCGCCCAGGCGCATACCGACGCGGTAGCAGGTGACGCGGGGCTGGGTGACTTCGAATTCGGCTTCGCCGATGCGGTACCTGTCGCCGATGCACACTTCGTTGTCGGGCAGGCCGTCGACAGTGAAGTTCTCCCCGAAGATCCCGAAGGTCAGGTCGTCACGGCCGAGCTGCTTCTGCCAGTACTGGTAGGACTGGAGTTGGTAGACGAGAACGGCGCGTATTTCGCCGCCGTGGCCTGCCAGGTCTCCCTGACCGTCTCCCTCGATGTTCAGCCGTCGCGCCATTCGTGGCCCGTCCACGGGGGACTTCCAGGCGCCGGTGTGGACGGTTCTCCCCTGCCAGGAGACGTTCTTGGGCGTTCCTACGTTGACGGACAGCAGCGTCGCCATCGCGGACCTCCTGCGTGGGTGGCCGGGGGCAGCCCCTCATGGCGCTGTGAAGCGTGTACTCCCGCCGATCCTAGTTCTTGGTCTGTGGCGTCCGCTATTTGTCGATCATGAGCCATTGGGGAATGAGCCGAGAATTTCCGAACGCTCGATGGGTGCGGGAAACCGGGCAGGTCATTATTCTTTTCCGTCTGATCATTCGGATCACGCATGGTTGCGCGGTGGCGGAGCGGTGCCACGCCGGCCCAGAATGATCACATGGAGTACCACTTCCTGGAGGGCGTCACGGGCCCGTAGGAGGTGTTCGCGCTCGGCTGCGGTGCCGCTGCCGCCGCGATCTTTCTGCCAGGGTTCGGCGGCTTGCGGGGTCTTCCAGCTGATCCTGGACGACCCCGCCCGCCACCGGAGTGGTGTTGAGGAGGTCCAGCAGCCTGTCGTGCCGTTCTCGATCTATCACGGCACCTACTCCTAACCGATTGTCTTCACTTGAGAGGTTAGGCCAACGAGACCCACTCCAACCAGATAACCTCGTATGAACGGTTAGCATTCGTTGGTCTGGGCCGGACGGGCAACCGCCACGACAGGGCGGACAGGGCCGTGCCCATCGTCGATGCCTGCCGCGCTGTTTCGGCCAAGCCCACCACCGCCCTGGGCGAACTGGACGCTCAGGTCGCCGGCGGCGCCGACCCGGACGGCGTTGCCCCACCATGGCTGTCCGCCCAGGGGCTGGGCCTGGATCCAACCGTGAACTTGAACCCCAGGCCGACGAAGCCGGTTCGCCGAGCGCTGCGCAGCGGTGTGGCTTGCGGATCCGGACCGCTGTCCCATGTCCCACGTGGCCTGCTGAGGGCGATGGGCAAGGCATCGACGCTGGTGCTGACTGAGATCGGCGGTCTGCCCCGTCCCGGTCGGCCTCACGGGCGCCGGGCACGCATCTCGCTCGTCTTCGTTACCGCAAGAGAGCATGATCCGCCCCTACATCAACTGACGGAACAGACAACCCGGCCGATATTCGCTTGCGCACCCTCGTTACGCGGGTCAAGGTCGCCTGACACCTGGCGAAGGCAGAGAAGACGACCACGCAGACCCGCGACGTCGACCACGAACTCATCCAGGCGGCAGCGCATGTCGCTCACGCGCGGTGTCGAGGGGACAACCACACCATGGCGGCCGCGGCCCGTGCCCAGGACGGCCGGATCATCACCGCGGTGAACGTCTACCACTTCACGGGAGGACCTTGCGCCGAGTTGGTCCTCATCACCGACCTGCTACCCGAAAGCCATGTCTGGGCCGACCACCAACTCGACGCGTTGTAAACCCCGCCACTCAGCACGGGCTGACAGTGGCTGAATCCCTGCCAGGCGGCCGAGATGGCGAGCAATGTGCTCGGTCAGTTCTGGTCGGCCGATGCCAGGTCTCCTCATCCCCCTGGTCCGGCACCACGGTGCGGTAGAAGGCCTTGTGACCGCGAGCCAGGTTCATGGTCATTCCCAAGGCGCTGGAACATCGGCCAGAATCGACCGACCTTCGGACAACCCATGACCAACTCAACCCGCCCGCACCGCTCCGATGGCATGATCGAACTCAAGACGAGCGCCCTCATCGCCTGTCTTTCACCGCGAAGTCATGCTATCCGGCACGAAGAATGACCTGTTCAAGTAATAACTAACAAATCGGCCAAAACCATTGATACCTAGACCATCGCGGATGTTTCCGCGAATAAACAGAATTTCGTTCGCCGCAGGGCGCCAACCACGGGCGATGCTGTGGGCCACAGCGGGTGTGGTGACCCTCGCATTCCTCATCACGCTCGAGATTGCCGCACGTCGCTACGGTCTGCCGGGGCCGATCACCACTCAGGCGCAAGAGGTGATACTTCCCCCCAAGTCGGGTTTCCTGCTGTACGCCAGTCTGGCATTGATGATGGTGGTCCTCACCTGGCGGCAACGGCTCATCGCGGTTGGTGTCGCGATCGGCATCGACGTCGTCTTCTTTCTCGTGCGGTGGGCGGTCCATGTCAAGGTGACCGACGGCCACCCCTTCGGAAACGGCGCGTTGTGGGTGGTTTTGGGCTATGCGGTCATCGCTGTCACGCGCCGCACAGGCCAGGAACGAGTCCTGCTGCTGAAGGGCGTCGGGCTGGGCCTGCTGCTCGTGGCCGGCCGCAAGACTGGCGACACCTGGTTGCTCATCACGTCGAAGACCCGCCCGGCGGTGCTCGACCAGTACGTGGCAACCGCCGATCACGCACTGGGCAACCCCTCGTGGCAGGTGGGCCGGCTCGTCTCGGCCAGCGGTCCGATCGGCGCCCATGTTCTCGACTACGTCTACACTCAGCTCCCGATGGCCGCGGTCATCGTCGCGATGTACCAGCTGCGAAACGTGGCGGCCGAGCGCCGCTTCCCAAGCCATCATCTCGTGCGCACTTTTCTGGTCATCGGCCTTCTCGGCCCGGGCATCTACATGCTCTTCCCGGTGGTCGGACCCGTCTTCGCCTATGGCGCCGACGGCGGGCACTGGGCCGTGGCCAACCTGTGGCCGGACACGCCGTCACCGCTCACCACCCCGCACCGCATGCCATTCGACGAGATCACCCCACGCAACTGCATGCCCAGCCTGCACACGGCGTGGGCTACCGCGATTTTCATTCACTCCCGCAAGGGCCCACGCATTCTGCGATTCGCAGGCACGTTCTGGCTGATTGCCACGCTCGGCGCAACGCTGGGATTCGGCTACCACTACGGCGCGGATCTCGTTGCCGGCGTGGTGTTCACCGTCACGATCGAGGCAGGGCTGCGCTCACTCGAACGTGGCTGGGATCGGTCAGGAATCTGGCTGGTCACCTACGGCGCAGCCGTCTTCGCCGCGCTGCTGGTGTCATATCGCTATCTTCCAGCGGAGATGGCCGAACACCCCTGGGTGTTCGGCCCACTTCTCATTCTGGCGATGGCCTCAGTGGTCCACGCCTACGTACGCACCACCAAACTGTGGGAACCGAAGGCCGCACCAGCGCGGCAACCGGAACCGCAACCCCAACCCAGACCCGAGCCCGAACTAGGGGCGGTCCCGTAACTGTTGGTCCATGAGCGGATTCCACCTTGGAAGCCGGCGGTCATGGGCCTGGGGCGAGCGTGCGGTCGGTGCTCGCGATGGAGGCTGAGGGTCAGGGGCGGTCCAGACCCCACGTCTGCAGGGCGTAGGGCCGCCCCTTCTCCTCACCCGTGATCAGCGGCACGTCGAGCAGTCTGAAGCCCGCCTTCCTGGCCACGGCGACGCTGGCGGCGTTCTCGGCCTCCAGCTCCAGGATCACCTGCTCCGTGCCCAGCTGCTCGAAGGCGTACGCGGCCATCACGCGCACCGCTCGCGCCGCCAGCCCCTGGCCGCGGTGCGCCGGGCCGACCGCGTAGCCGAGCTCCGTGCCCTCGGGTGCACGCCGCAGCATCACCTCGCCGAGCGGTGCGCCGCCGGCGACGGTGATGGCGAGCAGGATGGCCGTGCCCTCCACCCGCAGCTGCCGGTCCCGGTCCAGCCGTGTACGGGCGGCCGCTTCGCCGAAGGGGGAGACGATCGGTGTCCAGTACGCGATGTCGGGGTGGTTGAACAGCTCCGGCATCGCGTCCAGGTCCGCCTCCGTCCAGTCGCGGAGGACGAGACCCTCCCCCGAGAGCTCGATCCGCTCGGGAAAGGACGACGTGGTGCTGCTCATAGGGGGACCTCCCTGGCCTGTTCAGGACGAGGCAGGATAACCGGGGCCAGGCACAGGGCCCACCCCTGTTTCCCGGGGGCTCTCCCGCCCCGGCGGCGATGGTGTCTGCCGGCACCGGCGACGGCTCCTGCGGGCCACCTGCCGGCCCTTCGATTCGGCTGCACCGGCGACTCGCGCACTGCGCCTGCCAGTGAAGCGCCCCGCACATGGCCACCCCACTTTGCGGCCCGACACACATGACGTTCGTCAACCGCGGCTTCCGACAAGGTCGTTGGGGCTGAAGGTGCGGCGGTAGGTGGCGGGTGAGATGCCGATGCCGGCTCTCATGTGCGCGCGCAGGGAGTTCGCGGTGCCGAAGCCGGCCCGGTGTGCGACCAGGTCGATCGGCAGGTCGGTGCTCTCCAGCAGATGCTTGGCCAGTTCCAGGCGTTGTGCGGTGAGCCATTGCACGGGGGTCATGCCGACTTCGTCGCGGAATCGGCGGGTGAAGGAGCGCAGGCTCATCCGGGCGTGTTCGGCGAGCTGCGCGAGGGACAGCGGCTCGCCCAGGTGTTCCAGGGCCCAGGCGCGGGTGGCGGTGGTGCTGGTGGCGGTGGGTTCGGGGACGGGGCGGTCGATGTACTGGGCCTGCCCGCCGTCCCTCCACGGCGGTACGACGCACATGCGGGCGGCGCGGTTGGCGGCGGCCGCGCCGTGATCACGGCGGATCATGTGCAGGCACAGGTCGACGCCGGCGGCCACGCCTGCGGAGGTGAGTACGTCGCCGTCGTCGACGAAGAGGACGTCTTCGTCGACCTTGACGTGCGGGTAGGCCCGGCGGAACTCCGGGGCCAGGTTCCAGTGGGTGGTGGCCGGTCGGCCGTCGAGCAGCCCGGCCGCTGCGAGCACGTAGGAGCCGGTGCAGATGGACACCAGCCGGGTGCCGGGCCGGATGCCCGCGATGGCCGCGGTGACCTCGGGTGGCAGCGGGCCGCCGCGGCCCAGTTCGGGCATGGCGTGTGTGGGCGGGAGGATCACGGTGTCCGCCGCGGCGAGGGCTTCGGGGCCGGCCGCGGGTTGCACGATGAAACCGGCGTCGCTGGGCACGGGGGCGCCGTCGGCGGTGCAGACGGTGACCTCGTAGAGCGGGCGGCCCTCGGCGTCCTCCACGCTGCCGAAGACACGGGAGGGGATGCCGAGCTCGAAGGGCGGGACTCCGGGCAGGGCGAGCACGGCGATCCGGTGCCGCTGGGACACCACCTCCGCTCGGTCCCGATCGTCCTCCATGATCATCCCTCGCGTTTCACCCATGGCCAGATCCTGTCACATAGTGGCCAAACGGCCAGCAGTGCCCTGATCGAGTGGGACGCCGTGCCGGCGGTGGGCTGGGACGTGTCCGGCACGGTCGAGGCCGTCGGACCCGGCGTGGGGATGTTCCGTCCCGGTGACGAGGTCTTCGGGATGCCGCTGTTCCCGCGCCAGGCGGGCGGATACGCCGAGTACGTGGTGGCGCCGGCCCGGCACCTCGCCCCGAAGCCGGCGAACCTGACGCACGTGGAGGCAGCGGCGCTGCCGCTTGCCGCGCTGACTGCTTGGCAGGCCCTGGTGGACGCGGCGAAGGTGCGTCGCGGTGAGCGGGTGCTGGTGCACGCGGCGGCCGGGGGAGTGGGCCACTTCGCGGTGCAGATCGCCAAGGCCCGCGGTGCGTACGTCATCGGCACGGCCAGTGCCGGCAAGCACGACCTGGTGCGACAGCTGGGCGCGGACGAGGTGATCGACTACCGCACGGCACGGTTCGAAGACGTTGTGACCGACATCGACGTAGTGCTGGACGGACTCGGCGGGCAGACGGCCGAGCGCTCGCTGAAGGTACTCCGGGCCGGTGGCCGGCTGATCACTCTGCCCGGCCCGGACGACGTCCCCGCCGCCCCGGAAGGGGTACGGGCGGTATGGGTCCTGGTCGAGCCCGACCACCTGGGCCTGCGCGAGATCGCCGCCCTGGTGGAGCGGGGCGCGCTGAAGCCGGTGGTCGAGACGGTCCTGCCGCTGGGACAGGCTGCGAAGGCGCACGAGATCGGTGAGCTGGGCCGCACCACCGGCAAGATCGTCCTCGCCATTCCCTGACCGCAGCCGCCACGCGGCCGCGTGGGATACGCACCAGCGCGAGCACATACGGGACCCGTCCTGCCGGCCGGGCGCCGACGCTCAGCAAGAAAGGGCAACGGTCTGTCGGCCGCCCCGGGTTCTGAAGGCCCGATGCGGGCCGGACCCCGGTCAGGACCGGTCCGGCCCGCGGGCGAGATGGAAGGCGGATGGACGCAGTTCGGTGTTACGGCTGGGGCCGCGCCATTCCAAGCAGACGACGGTGGCGTCGTCGCCGAGTTCGCCGCCGTGGTGGTCCAGGACGGCGCGCATGAGGCGGCGCAGGGTTTCGGGCACCGGCAGGCCGTCGGCGTGGTGGCGGATGATGAAGTCGGTGAACTGGCTGAGGCCGAACGCGCGGCCGCGTGAGTCGCGGGCCTCGGTGATGCCGTCGGTGTAGAGCAGGACGCGGTCACCGGGCTCCAACTGCTCGCGGCACAGGGTGGCGCCCAGGTTCAGTTCGGTGCCCAGGGGGTGTGCGGGCGGGCAGGACAGGGTGGTGGTCCAGCGGCCGCCGCGGATCAGGACCGGGGGCAGGTGGCCGCGGTTGATCCAGCTGAACCGTCCGGTGCGGGCGTTGAGGTTGGCCAGGATCGCGGTGACATATCTGTCGTGGCCGAAGTGGCTGACCAGGACCTGCTCGATGCGCTCGCCGGTGGTGGCCAGATCGGCTCCCTGGCGGCGCTGGCTGCGGCACGCGGCCACGGCCAGGTTGGCCGCCAGCCCGGCGTGGCTGTCGTGCCCCATGGCGTCGAAGACCGCCAGGTGGACCGTGCCTGCGGCGATCGCGTAGTCGAATGCGTCCCCGCCGAGTTCATACACCGGCTCCATCGCGGCCGCGATGACCACGTCACGGTTGGCGAATGCCCGCGGTGGCATCAGATTCCACTGCAGCTCCGCGGCCACGTTCATCGTCTGGGTACGCGACAGGCGCGCGGCGGCGTCGCTGCTGGGCCGCTTGCTGACCACCAGCATGCCGACCAGCGATGCCACCGTCTTGAGCTGCTCCAGGTCGGCACCGTCGGTCAGGTCCGCACGCAGGACGCCCAGCCGCTCGGTGCCGTCAAGGATCGGCACCCACCAGCCGGCGTGATCAGGACCGCCGCCCCCCTGAGGGCGGTTGCTGGCGAACACCCGCCCGGGCAGCGTGCCCTCCACGGATACGACGTCACCGCCGTGCGCTGCGTCCAGTCCGAGCCCGGTGACTTCCCGCAGGACCTCCTCACGCAGGTCCGCCAGGTAGATCCGCACATCTGCCAGGCCCGCTTCTGCGGCGTGCCGGGCGATCAAGTCGGGCAGCTGGTCGAAGCCGGCCAGGTGGCTTTCCCTGAGCATCCCGGTGAGCGACTGCAGCATGCGCTCCGCATCCACGCCTTCACCCCTTCTGCCTCGACCGGCTGACCTCTCCAGCATCCCAGGCATGGGGGTACAAATCCCTTACACGTACAAACTTCTTCAATCGGGCGCAGGAGAGCCGCAGACCAAGCTGGTCGGCTCTCCGCAACCCCGCCACCTGCCCATCGGTCGGACGGAGTCATTCCGTAGACGAGCTCCTCGTAGGTGCGGGCGAGCCAGACCTGCTGACCGGCTTCACGTCCTTCGGCTCTGTAGCGATGACAGTGCGGCGGCGACCTGTTCGGACGCTTCCGGCGGGGTGGAGGCGTGCGGGGAGAGCCTGAGGGAGTCGTTGCGCACGGTCAATGTGACCCCCTCGGCGTGCAACGCCTTCGCGACGAGGGATGGGTCGTGGCCCGGCATGGTGAAGGAGAGGATTCCCGCGCGCTGAGCCGGGTCGGTGGGGGACAGGACGCGTCCGCCGAGCCTGTGGACCACTTCGGTGAGTTCGGCGATCCGCGTGGCGATCGCTGCCTCGATCGCTGCCACGGTGTGCCGCTCGACGAGGTCGAGGGCGGCGGCGAACGCGGCGGCCGTCACCGGGCTGAGATGGGTGATCGACCATCGTCGCGCGTCCGGGGCGGGCGGGTGCTCCGTTCCGTCGAAGAGGCCGACGTCCTCCACGCCCGTCCAGCCGGTGAGGACGGGTTCCAGAGCTTCCAGTGCACGATCGGACAGTGTCGCAAAGCCCGTCCATCCCGCGCGCAGCCATTTCTGACCACCCGCGACAAGCACGTCGGCCGCCTCCCACGCCATCTCGGCCACGCCGAATGCCTGGATGGCGTCCACGATCAGCAGCCGGTGCGGCCCGATCGCCTCGCGCAGCGCCGCCAGGTCGGCACGGAAGCCGGTGCGGAAGTCCACGGCGCTGACGGACACGGCGACGACGTCGTCGGTCAGCGCGGCGCGGACCAGGTCGGCGGTGACGCCGCCGCCGGGCGCCGGGTCGAGCCAGCGAGGCACTGCCCGGCCCAGGTCCGCGGTGCGGCGCCACGGATAGTGGTTGGCGGGGAAGTCGGTGCGCGGAGCGAGGACCACACCCTCGCGGATGCCGAGGGCGGCATGGAACAGGCCGGTGGATGCGTTCGGCAGGAGAACGGTGTGCTGGCCGTCGCTGCCCGCCAGGCGGGCGGCGGAGTCGCGTGCGGCCGCTTCGGCGCGCATCAGCTCGTCCACGGTGGTGTGGTCGGCGCGGGCGGAGTCCGCCATGGCTTGTGTGGTGGCGGCTACGGCGTCCCGCGACGGCGGTCCGAACCGTGCGAAGTCGAGGTACCCGGCTGGGGTGTCGAAGTGGGCTGCGTACGACGTGAGCACGGGGCTCGTCCTTTCGAGACGGTGCAGGCCGCGCGGTGTGGTGGCAGGTGCGCCCGTGCGGAGTACCGCGCGTCGGACGGACCGGCGCCCCGCCGCCCACGTGCGCGTCCCCACCGCCCGCACGCTACGCGCCTCGCGCCAGTGAATCCGGGCAGCAGCATTGCATGACGACCCAACCGCGTTTCACGCTGGCCGCGACCACTCTTGATGCACCGAACGCCCATGAGCTCGCGCAGTTCTACCAGGACCTGCTCGGCTGGCGGGTGCGGAAGGAGGAACCGGGCTGGGTTGAGATCGCATCTCCCGACGGCGCTGCGGGGCTGTCGTTCCAGACAGAGCCGCACTTCACACGACCGCAGTGGCCTTCCACCCAGTCCGAGCAGCAGATGATGATGCATCTGGACATCGAGGTGAACGATCTGTCATCAGCCGTCGCACATGCCCTCGCCCTGGGAGCGACCGTGGCGGACCTCCAAGCTCAGGACGATGTACGCGTCCTGTACGACCCGGCGGGCCACCCCTTCTGCCTCTTCCTGCCCAGGGGCGCGAGCGCCTGACAGGGTGGGTCAGATGGAGAGCCGGCGGTAGCTGAGCGGAGAGGGCAGGATTCGAACCTGCGTGGGCCCCCAAGGGGGCCCGACCGTGAGGCGTGCTCGCTGGTCCCCGATCAACCGCTCCGGGCACCTCTCCTCGTTCCCGGCCCGGTGCGGTCCCGGCCCGTTCACGTGAACCAGATTGGCAGCGCCCCCTGACGGGCGACTGATGCGCTCTTGACGCGGTCTGCCTGAGGCACGCCGTGCCGGACGGCATTCACGCCATCCGCAGCCCGTCACCGCACCGTTCCTGCTGTGAGGTTTGGCCGGGCAGGTCATCGTGAAGGGTCTCGGCTGGCCGGGCCCACTACCGAGGAGAGATCACGTGAGGGTCGTTGTCACGGGCGCGTTCGGCTTCGTGGGACGCCGGCTCGCCGACGCACTGCTTCGCACACGGACCTTCGGTGGCACACCGATCAGACGGCTGGTGCTCGCCGATCGCATCGTGCAGCCCGATTCCCCAGCGGCGGCCGACCCGCTCGTGGACGTCGTGCACGGCGATGTGATCGACCGGCTCGGCGAGGTGTTCGCCGAGCCGGTCGATGTGCTGTTCCATCTCGCCGCCGCGGTGTCGGCCCAGTGCGAGGCCGACGTCGACCTCGGCATGCGCGCCAACGTGGACACCACCCGCGCCCTGCTCGACGCCGCCCGGGCGCAGTCAGCCACCGGCGGGCCAAGAGCGCGGGTGGTGTTCTCCAGCAGCCTCGCCGTCTACGGCTCCCATCCGGCACTGCCCCTGCCACCACTGGTCAGCGAGTCGACCCTGCCCATGCCGCAGTCGAGTTACGGAACACAGAAGCTCATCTGCGAGCACCTGATCGCGGACTACACCCGCCACGGCTTCCTCGACGGACGCGTCGCCCGCCTGATGACCGTCGCAGTCAGGCCGGGCCAACCGAACGCGGCCGCCTCCGGCTTCTTGTCCGGCATCATCCGCGAACCCCTCGCGCAACGTCCGGTCACCTGCCCGGTGCGCCCCGACCTGCAGGTGGCCCTGGCCTCGCCACGCCGCACGGTCAAGGGGCTCATCCGCATCGCGGAGGTCGAGCGCGGTGCCGGGCCCGGGCAGCTTCACGGCCCGATGCCGGTCAACCTTCCTGCGCTCACGGTGTCGGTCGCCCAGATGCTCGCCACACTGCGGCAAGTGGCCGGTGACGCCGTCGCCGACCTGGTGACCATCGGGCCCGACCCGGCTGTCGAGGCCATCGTGGGCTCGTGGCCCTCCGTGTTCGACAACAGGCGCGCCGCCGCACTGGGTCTGGAGCCCGACCCGGACTTCATGTCGGTCGTGCGCGACTACCTCACCGATCGCCGAACCGGAGGTGTCAGCCGTTGAGCGGACCCAGGGCTCGGGACCCGGGGACCAGGCGGGGAGCACTTGATCTTGACTGGTGGAGGAGCCCGGCGGGCGTCCCGGGATCCTCGGTGTCGTGCTGGGTCAGGAGGCGAGGGCGGTGAGTGGCCGGCAGGTCTGGAAGGCGCTGCGTGCGGGTCGTTGATGCCGTGCTGTGCGTAGCCGCGGGCCCAGTCCAGGACTGCGGCCTCGTTCGCGGGTGGTCGTCGGTCGGCTGGGCGCCCGGCGTCCTGATCAGGCTGAGGTCTTCGGTTGCGACTCGAGGCTTTGGGCGCGCAGTTGCTCGTTGATGCGCTGGGCTTCTTCGAGTTGGTCTTCGAGGATGACGATGCGGCATGCGGCCTCTATGGGGGTGCCCTGGTCGACGAGTTCGCGGGCGCGGGCGGCGATGCGCAGCTGGTAGCGGGAGTAGCGGCGGTGGCCGCCTTCGGAGCGCAGGGGAGTGATCAGGCGGTGTTCACCCAGGGCGCGGAGGAAGGCGGGTGTGGTGCCGAGCATCTCGGCGGCCCGGCCCATGGTGTAGGCGGGGTAGTCGTCGTCATCGAGGGGGGTGATGGGGCGGGCACTGCGAGGGGGCATATACCTCTTCTTTCACGGGACGCGTCGGGGGGCCCGGGTGCCGTGCGGCACCCGGGCCCCGAGCTTTCAACACCATCTACCGGCTGACTGCGCCGGCCTTCTGTTTCCGCAGGTTCCGCCTGGGAGGGCGGGGCTGCGGGGATCGCGGATGCGTGACCGGGGACCACCTTCCAATCCGGGGCCTGCGGTACCCGGGCGGACTTCTTCCTCGCCCGGGCGATCCTGATGGCGTTCTGCTCCTTACCTTCGATTACTCGGTTGTACTGCTGGATAACGCGGGTACTGCTCGCGGCCCGCGTGGGGCTGCGTCCTGCTTGACGTGCATGCACGGCAGTTCGTACCTGCCGCACCTTCTTCGACTTCCTCGGTACGAGGGAAACAGTAACCCTGCGACGAGTCAATGTCTACTGTGACCGTGACAGGTTTTCTCCAGGTCCGACTCGCTGAGTTCTGCCGCACATACCCTCGGAAGAGTTCCGCCGCAGGTTGAAGCCCCCGTTCCGCCGGGGCCACGCTGAGCCGGGCGGCGTAACCGTCCAGGGCCCCGGAATCACTCACGCGCGTGACGTCGCCCGCCTTCGTCGATGGTCTGAACGGCTCCGGCACCCGGGGCGGCGAAGACCCTGGCTCTTGAGGTCTCCGTACTAGCCACCGACGCTCTGCGGCGCGGCGGCGGCCAGCGGGGACGTCGGCGGGGGAGAGGCCCGGGCGGGCGCGGGCGCGCGAGACGGCACCAGCGGCCAGAGGCATCGCGGACGACGTCGACGGCGACATCCCGCCCAGGGCTGCCCGTGCTGGTCGGAGCGGCCGGAGACAGGGGACAACCCTCAGGTGTGATCGCCAGGCACCTCAGGCAGCGCCCCTCATGTCACGACGGGGTCCGGGCGCGCAACCGGCCGATCTCACAGAGCACGCGGTCCACATGCGGCCGCACATGCGCCCGCAATGCATCGCTCCGGCTCTCCTTGACGCTCGCGGTGGTGGTTCTCAAGCTGGGGTGAGGGGCGTGTGGAAGGGGCTGCGGCCGTGAGCGCTGAACAGTATGAGCTCTCCCAGCTGCTGACGGCTGTCGAGAGGGCGGCGCCGGTGGACGCTGTCGACGTGGTCGCGGAGGACCTGCGGCGGCGCTTCGAGGCTGCGAAGGTCTCTTTCCTCATCGTGGATCTGACGGGAAGGGCGGTGGCACGGCTGTCCACCGCCGGGGCGGTGGAGGGTGGGCGGGAGGCGGAACGGATCCCTATGTTCGGTAGCGTCTACGAGCAGGTGATCCGTACCCAGCGGCTGTATCAGGAGGCGACCGGTCAGGGACAGCGGGTGATCGTGCCGGTCACCAATCGGGGGGACGCCATCGGGCTGCTGGAGCTGCTCCTGCCGGCTGACCCCGATGAGGACGTACTCAATGCGGTCGGGGAAGCGGCCCACGCCTTGGCCTACATTGTGATTGCCAACGGGCGCTTCACGGACCTCTACACCTGGGGCAAACGCTCCAGGCCGCCCACTTTGGCGGCAGAGATCCAGTACCGGTTGCTGCCCCCGTCACTGTCGTGCGAGGCCGCACAGTTCACACTGTGCGGGCACATGGAGCCCTGCGAAGACCTCAGCGGCGACACCTTCGACTACATCCTGGACCGCGACACGCTGCACCTGTCGGTGACCGATCCCATGGGTCATGACATCGCCGCCGCCTTGGCCGCCACGGTCCTCGTGGGCGCCCTGCGCGGCGCCCGCCGAGCCGGAGCGGATCTGGCCGAGCAGGCCCATCTGGCCGACCAGGCCCTGGTCGCCCACGGCCGCGGCCACGCCACCGGGCAGCTGCTGCGCATCAGCCTCCACACGGGGCAGGCCCAGCTCGTCAACGCCGGTCATCCCTGGCCCCTGCGCATGCGCGAGGGGGTGGTGGAGGTGATCCCTTGCCAGGTGGACCATCCCTTCGGGCTGTCCGTGCGGGTGCCCCACCCCTACCGCGTTCAGGACGTCGATCTGCGCCCTGGTGACCGTCTGCTCATGGTGACCGACGGCATGCTCGAGCATCACGGGGAGATGGTCGATCTGCCTGCCTTGCTGGAGCGCACCCGGGACCTGCATCCGCGGGAGACCGTGCTGACGCTGACGTCCGCGGTCCTGGACGCCGCCGACGGCCAGCTCAAGGACGATGCCACCGTGATGTGTCTGGACTGGCACGGCCCTCAGGAGACCCAGCGGCACGTCAGCTCCGGCGCGGACACTCAGCAGGCCTCAGCCGGCCGCACGAAGCGGTGGCCGTGACCACGGCGTCCTCCTGAACAAAACCAGACTCCCGGCGAGTAGCTTCCGAGCCTCGCCTTTTCCTGTAGGCCGAGTTCGTACACGTCCCCAGCCGCTACGGGCGGTTCAGGAACCTCTGCGAAGGGCATCACGAGGCCCGGTAGGTCATGCCGGCTGGCCGGGCCCGCTGTTTTGCCGGGCAATGGCGCGGCTGAGGGCGGTGGCGAAGGCGCACCATGCTGCGTAGGGCAGGAGGGTGCGCGCTGCCGCCGGGTCGGTTTGGTCGGTGCGGTGGATGAGTTCCGCGTTGCTGAGGTTGAGGAGCACAGTGCCGGCGAGGCCGGCTTTCGGGCTGCGCAGGCCGAAGAAGAGCCAGTTGCATCCTGCGTTGAGGGTGAGGTTGACGGCCAGGCTGGTGGCGAGGCGTGTGCGCTGGCGCCGCTCTTGGGCCGTGCCCAGTGCGTGGCCGGCGGCGTAGGCGATGGTCGCGTACAGCGGCGTCCATACGGCGCCGAACACCCGGGACGGCGGCTGCCAGAGTGGTTTGCGCAGGGACCTGTACCAAGCACTGTCGGCGTCGACGGCGCTCGCACCCGCCAGGGCAGCGGCGGTCACCGCCGCGCTGCTGGCGCCGTAGCGCAGCCACGGTCCCAGCTCCCGCTTTCTGTCTTGGCGCTCGCTGATCAGCCTCATGCTCATAGGACTTCCACGGTGGCGCAGTCCGTACCAGGTGCCGGACGCTGCGACAGATGGTCCCGGTCTCGGCCACGAACGCACTCAGGCCCCCTTGCCTGCTCTGTCGCAGGCTTCGCGGCACGGATGCATATCCGGAAGCTCACCCGGAAGTGGCCCTGTGTCGGCCCGCGTGTTTCCGGCACTCGGCAGGCAGTGGATTTTCAAAGTGCACCCACGGGGCCCGGAGCTTCGGCGATGACCCCGGTGACGGTCACGGTCACGGTGATGGGGCCCGTCAGGCGCTCTTCGCTGAGGTGGGCCTGGGCGGCGCTGTGGACTCGGGAGCGGACTTCCCGGGCCACGTCCAGTGCTCGGTGGCCTTCGTAGAGGATGCAGCGTATGTCTACGTGCCAGCCGCTGCCGTCGGGTGACCGGTCCGCTCGGACGTCGGCCTCGGGCGGGGTGGGCCTGGCTGCTGTCTGTGACCAGGTATGGGCGGCGGCTCGTGCGAGCCGGTGGGCCAGTCCGGGCTGCAGGCCGGCCACGCCGGGGACGGTGAGAGCGGCTTGAGCCGCGGCACTGCGGAGGATCAGGGAGGCGGGGGAGGTCATCGCGCACCGCCGCGCTCGGGGGGCAGGAGGTCGACCACCGTGAGGTCGACCTCTGTCAGGGCCAGTCCCAGGCCCCGGTCGGCCACGTCGATGACCGATCGGCGTACTTCCTGGGCCCTGATGGGCAGTGGTTGGTCGAGGGCCACGGCGACGGTCATGGCCACGTGGACGCTGGTGCCGTCCTGCGCGGGAGCCAGACGGCAGCTTGCGGCCTTCGTCCCGGGCACTGTGTCGGCGGCCTGCCGCAGCACTTTGGCCGCGGCGTGCTCGGAGATCCGCAGATCCAGCGCGGGGTCGTCCAGCGGAAGCGTGTGGCCGAGCCGGACCTCGGACCGGACGATGTCCATGACGCGGTTCGCGAGCGCGCCGACTCCAGCGGGTTCCTGAGCGCGTAGTGCCAGCGTGGCTTCGTCCAGCGCGGTCAGTCCCTCGGCGGCCTCGCGGCAGTGAGGGCAGGCGGCGGTGTGCGGATCGGGCCCGGGCGCGGTGTCCCGCGCCTGTTCCCAGGCGTGGCTGAGTGGGCGGCCGCAGGGCAGCAGCTCGTCCCCGGCCAGGGGGGCCAAGTCGGGCGGGCGGCTGTGTCGGCCTTGCGGGTGCTGATCCTCTAGCGCCATGGGGCCATCGCCTCTTTCAGGGACCGGCGTGCTCGGAACAGTCTGCCGCGCACGGTCTCCTCACTGGTACCTGTCACGTGGGCGATCTCTGCGTAGGGGAGTCCCTGCACCTCCCGGAGGAGCCAGCAGACCCGCTGATCGGCGTCGAGATCGCCGAGTGCAGTGGCGAGGGCAGCCGTGGCAGCGTTCTGTTCGGCGGTCCTGCTGGGTGAGCTGCGCGGTTCGTCCGCGGCGGGGTCGGGCACCGCGTCCAGCGGAAGGGGCGGCAGCCGGTGGCGGCGGGCGTTGAGGCAGCGGTTGACGGTGATCCGGTACATCCAGGTGGTGAATGCCGCGCTGTGGCGGAATTCCGGGAGTCGTCGCCATGCACTGACGAAGGCGTCCTGGACGGCTTCTTCGGCGTCCCGGGTGTCGCCGAGCATGTGGGTGGCGAGGAGAAGGAGACTGCGGCTGTGGCGGCGCACCAAATCGGCGAAGGCATCCTCATCGCCTTCGCCGGCTCGCACCGCCAGGAGGGCATCAGGGAGGGCGGGCTCCCGTGTGGCGGGTCCGGCCTGCTGCGTCAGCGTCATCGTCGGCTCCCGGCTTGGGGTGCCGGTTTCGGGCGATTCCCTGGCATGCGGGGACGCCATATCTGGTCTCGTCACCCTCTTACCCATACCAGGTGTATGTGACTCAAATCACACGAAAAGGGCGTGAGGCTGTGCCGGGAAAGGTGTCCAACGTGCGACGGGCATCACTCCGATGTCCCGAGGATGATCGAGGCGACTGTCATGACGGAGACCACCAACCGAAGCGGTGTCGGCCACGACGTGACGTCCGCCGGGGCCGGCACGACGTTGCCGGGCCGCAGCGGCGTCGATGCCCCCGCTGAGAGCCGGGGGAAGACCACTATCGCGGGCACCGTGGTGGCGAAGATCGTGGGCATGGCTGCCCGGGAGGTACCTGGCGTCCACAACCTTGGCGCAGGCGTTGCGCGGGCCCTGGGAGCCGTACGGGGACGCGTCCCCGGCGGCGGGACCGGAGTCACCCGCGGGGTCAAGGTCGAGGTCGGGGAACGCCAGGCCGCCGCGGACCTGGTCGTCGTCGTCGACTACGGCGTATCCATCGTCGACGTCGCCGGTGATGTACGCAGTAACGTCATCGCCGCCGTCGAGCGGATGACAGGCCTCGAGGTCGTCGAGGTGAATCTGACGATCGATGACGTGTACCTGCCCGAGGAAGAGTCCGAAGCCGAAGAGGGCCGCGTCAGCTGAGCTCCCGGGTCGCCGCCGCACACCCAGTGCGGCGGCACGGAAGGCCGAGCAGATCAGGCGCGAGACGGGTGAATGAGCGATGGACACAGCGATTGCGGGACTGGCAGCCGGGATAGCGCTTGGTTTCGCCGCCTACTTCGGCGGCTTCTGGGCATTTCTCCTGGTAGCCGTCCTGGGAGGCATCGGGCTGGTGGTCGGTCTCGTCCTGCGGGGCGACATCGACCTGCGACGGCAGCGGTGAACGCACATCCCGCCGGTGCCCCCGCGGAGGTTCCGGGCCATGCGGGCGGAGTGGAGCACCTTCCGCCGCCGGCGGAACGCGGCGCGACCGTCATCCCCGACCGGGTCGTTGCCCGCATCACCGCCCGGGTGGCCCGCACGGCCCTGGCACAACGGGTCGCCGTGCCACGACGAGGACACCCGGGGGCCGTCGCTCCGCCCGACGCCTCAGCGGCCACGCGCGGCGGAAGCACGCGTCTGCACCTGGCCCTGGATCTGCCCTATCCCACCGACATCCCGGACGTGACGCTGGGTCTCCAGCGTGACGTGGCCGAGCGGGTGACCGAACTGACCGGTCTGCCCGTCACCGAGGTCACCGTGACCATCCGGCGTCTGGTACCCAAAGCCGGCTCCGCACGAGGCAGGGTCCAGTGACCCGGCAGTGACCCGGCCCGGGCTCGTACCGGAAGGGAGACCGGAATGACCTCTGACCCGGGACCCGCCGCCGGCCCCGACGCGGCGGCGCACTCGCAGCACGACGCGGTGGCCCTGACCAAGAAGCATGGGGTCGGCCCGCCCCCACGCGGCCCGGACATGGCGGATCCCGCGACGGGCGTCCGCGGCCGCCGTACGACACACCGCCCGTGGTCGGTGCGGCGCACCTCGGCGGCGCTGGCCGCCCTGGTGCTGACGGCCGCCGCGGGCGCCGCGCTGTGGGACGCCGTCGCGGTACGTGTGGGACACCACGCGGCACTATGGCGCAGCACCCTGGCAGACGAGCTCGCCTCCCGCCCGGTCGGCGACGTGTGGATACTCACGGGGGCCGCCGTCGCCGCCGCACTCGGGCTGGGGTTGGTCGTCCTGGCACTCACTCCCGGTCTGCGCCGCGCGCTGGCCCTACGACCGCCCGGCAACTGCCCCCCTCGGCAACTGCGGGCCACCCTGGACCGCAGCGGCGCCGCCGTCTTGCTGCGCGACGCCGCGATGCGGGTGCCCGGTGTCGGTGGGGCGCGGATCCGGGTGCGCCGCCGGCGCATCAAGGCCCGGGCTGACGTCCGCTTCCGCGATCCGCACCAGGTCCACGACGACCTCGTCACCGTTCTGCGAGAGGAACGCGACCGGCTCGCCCTGGCCCCCTCCCCGCGACTTGCCGTACGTGTGCGGCAGCGCACCACCTGACCGACGTCCCGGCGCACCGGAGCCAAGCGATGAAGTCGCAATCCGCGCTCACTGGAATCAACAGAACCCTGCTGGCCGTGATCGGCCTGGTACTCCTGGGCGGAGGCCTCGTGATTCTCTTCGCCGGCCTCGACCTCTACCGGCGGTGGCGCCTGACACCACCCGCCGGCTGGCCCCTGACGTCACCCCACCAGGTCCTGCTCAGCGCCGCCGACCGGGCCCGCTGGAGCAGCCAGGGCTGGTGGTGGCCCGCGGTCATCGCCGCTTTGACGATCATCACCGCACTCGCCCTGTGGTGGCTTGTCGCCCAGCTGCGCCGTCCACACCCCGGCGCCATGCCCGTCGGCGGCACACCCCCGACAGAGGGAGTGGACCTGCGCGACCGTGCCCTCAGCGACGCGATCACGGCCGAGATCCGCAACCTGCCCGACGTCCAGAAGGCACAAGCCCGCATGATCGGAAGGCCACAGCACCCCCACAACCGCGTCGACCTCACCCTCACCCCGCACGGTGCGCCCGGTCACGCACTCCAGCAGGTGTGCGACGGCCCGCTGCGCAACGCGCTCAGCTCCACCGGCGCGGGCCGGATCCCGACCGAGGTGCGCCTGCGCGTCGCCCGTCACAAGCCGCAACGAGCCGAGTAGATCCCGCTATGCCTCCCCGAAGCTCCCCCACGGGCCCCACCACCGCCGGCACCCGGAACGAGATGTCCAGCCGCTTCAGCGAACCCGCCCTGCTCGAACGTGCAACACTGCGGGCACGCGGCCGGACCAAACACGCCGACCACCCCGGGCCGAAAGGCGAGGGCCGTCCCGGCCAGAACCCTTCGGCATGTCCTGGTCGCGGCGGCAGACGTGTGTGGGGGCAGGCCGGCGGTACTGTCCTGAATTGGCTGGAGACGGGTGGTGGCGGTGGAGTGGCGTGAGTACGCCGAGCGGATGGCTCTGCTCGCGCGGGAGCTGCTGGCCCAGGACTCGGTCCAGGGGACGCTGGACAAGATCGTGGAGTCGGCGGTGCAGCTGGTGGAGGGGTGTGACGCGGCCGGGATCCTCGCGGTGCGTAAGGGCCGGGCGGTGACGCTGGCCGCCTGCGGGGACATGGTCCAGGAGTCCGACCGCCTGCAGGGTGAGCTGTGTGAGGGGCCCTGCTTCGACATTGCCCGCCGCCCCGACGGCGAGCGGGTGTTCCGGATCGCGGACATGACCCAGCCTCAGCCGGACTGGGAGCGTTACGCCGCCGAGGCCAGAAAGCTGGGCATCGGCAGCATGACCGGCGTGCTGCTCTACACCGACGATGAGGACTTCGGCGCATTGAATCTGTACGCCCGCCGCCCGGGAGCCTTCGGCAAGGACATCGAGACCGCGGGCTGGCTGCTGGCCTCGCACGCCGCGGTCGCTCTGGCCAGCGCCCGCACCATCGATCAGCTCGAGCACGCCATGGAGACGCGGCACGCCATCGGTGAGGCCATCGGCATCCTGAGAGAGCGCCACCGGCTGAGCGAGGACGACGCTTTCAACGTGCTGCGCCGCATCTCCCAGCACCACAACGTCAAGCTGCGCGACGTGGCCCATAAGGTACGGGCCGAAGGTGCCGGCCCGACCTGATCGTGGGTTCTCCCGCTCGCCGTGTCCGTGCGGGTCACCCCGTCATTTCGGTGTGGCCGGGCTGCCGAGCCCCGGCGGCCGGTTTCGCCCATGTCCCTTGGCCGGAGTGAAGGGGTCGTGGGCGGGCCTCCCGAAGACGACGGTTTGGGCAGTGCGCCGGGCTCGCGGAAGTGATCAACGCTTTCGCCGGTTTGTCCCTTCGGCCGGACGGGCCGGGGTTTCGCCGTCCTGTCTGGGAGGATGGGCCGTATGGATGCGCGCAGCAGGAACCATGTGCGAGTGACCGGGCGGCCCGGTGCGCCGGTGGTGATGCTGGCGCACGGGTTCGGGTGTGACCAGAATTTGTGGCGTCTCGTGGTGCCGGCCCTGGAGCAGGACTTCACCGTCGTCCTTTTCGATCACGTAGGTGCCGGGAAGTCGGATCTGTCGGCGTGGAGCCCGCAGCGGTACTCGTCCATGGACGGGTACGTCGAGGACGTGCTGGAGCTGTGCCGCGAGCTGGCGCTCGGACCGGTGACGTTCGTGGGGCATTCGGTGAGCGCCATGATGGGCGTGCTGGCCGCCGCGCGGGAGCCCGAGGTGTTCGCCGGGCTGGTGCTGCTCGCTCCTTCGCCCTGTTTCATCGACGATCCGGCGGCTGGCTATCGGGGCGGGTTCAGCGCCGACGACATCCAAGAGCTACTGGAGTCGCTGGAGGCGAACTACCTGGGCTGGTCCGGCGCGATGGCACCGGTCATCATGGGCAACCCGGACCGGCCGGAGCTGGGCGAGGAGCTGACCAACAGCTTCTGCCGTACCGACCCCGACATCGCCCGCGTCTTCGCCCGGGTGACGTTCCTGTCCGACAACCGTACCGACCTCGCCAAGGTGGGTGTGCCCACACTGGTCGCCCAGTGCTCCACCGATGCGATCGCCCCGGCCGAGGTGGGCGCGTTCGTCCACGCGCAGATCCCGGACAGTCGACTGGTCACGCTGAACGCCACCGGGCACTGCCCCCAGCTCGCCGCCCCCGAGGAGACCACCGCGGTCATCGCCGCATTCGCGGGAGCCGCCCGATGATGTGCGGAACCAGCGACGAGGAGGACGGCGCGGACCCGGAACGAGGCGAAGAAACGCCCGATGAGCGGGCGCAGTTCACCGCGCTGCTGGAGGACAGCGCCGAAGACCTGTACGAGCACGCGCCTTGCGGCTATCTGTCCACGCTGCTGGACGGACAGATCGTCAAGGCCAACGCCACATTGCTGGACTGGCTCGGCTACCAGCGGGACGACCTGGTGGGCCGCAAGCACTTTTCCGAGCTGCTCACGGTGGGCGGCCGGCTCTACCACGAGACTCACTTCGCCCCGCTGCTGCGGATGCAGGGCGAGGTCAGCGGTATCGCCCTGGAGCTGAAGGCCGCCGACGGCTCGCGCTTGCCGGTGCTGGTCACCTCGACGGTGAAGACGGGCAGTGACGGGCAGCCGCTGCTGATCCGCACCACCGTCTTCGACGCCCGCGACCGCCGCGCCTACGAAACGGAACTGCTGCGCGCCCGCCAGGAAGCCGACCACGAGCGCGAGCGCCTCGAGCAACTGGCCACCACCCTGCAGCGGACTCTGCTGCCGCCGGCGCTGGTGAACGTGCCCGGCCTGGATGTCTCGGCGTACTACCACATCGCCTCCATCGACGAGGTCGGCGGCGACTTCTACGACCTCTTCCCTCTGGCAGCCGGCACCTGGGGCCTGTTCCTGGGCGACGTGTGCGGCAAGGGCGCCGCCGCCGCGGCCGTCACCTCCTTGACCCGCTACACCCTGCGCGCCGCCGCCGTCTACGACCCCGACCCGGCCGCCGTCCTCGGCAACCTCAACACAGTCCTCAACCACGAGTACAACGGTACCGACCCCCGTTTCTGCACCGTCATCTTCGGCCTGCTCACCCCCGACCTTGCCCGGGGCGGCTTCCACATCACCCTGGCCAGCGGCGGCCACCCGCCCGCCCTGCTGATGCGCGCCGATGGCACCGCCGACTACCTGCCCACCCCCGGCGGACAGCTCATCGGCGTCCTGCCCGACCCCGACATCGCCACCACCACCCTCCACCTGGTCCCCGGCGACACCTTGCTCCTGCACACCGACGGCCTCACCGAAGCCCACATCAACGCGGCCGTCGGCGGCCTGGAACGCTACGGCGACGACGCCCTCCTCGACTTCTGCCGCGCCCTCGCACCCACCACGGCATCGGCCACCATCCGCGCGATCCGCGACCTGCTGGACGGCTTCGGCACCGGCGTGGACGACGACACCGCCATCCTGGCCATCCACGTGCCCCGACTCCCCAGTGAAGAGCAGAAGTGACCCAGCACCTGACCCTCCACGCCCGCACCATCCCCGCCGGAGCAGTCATCGAACTCGCGGGGGAACTGGACCACCACACCGCCAACGAAGTCCGCGAAGCGCTGCCCGGGCTCGGCCTGCGTGCGGGTCAGCAGCTCGTCCTCGACCTCGGCGGCCTCACCTTCTGCGACTCCAGCGGCATCACCGTGCTGATCGCCGCTCGCAACCACGCCCTGGCAGCCGACGCGAGTATCGCCCTGGCCGCGGTGCCCCACCGGGTCAGCCGGATCTTCCGCCTCGTCGGGCTGGAGCAGGTCTTCCCCAGCTACCTGACCGTCCAGGACGCCGAAACCGCTTGGCACCCCACCACCGGCTGACCCGCTCCTGGCCCATGGAGATCCGGCCCACCCGGCGATTGCCTGACGTGCGGCACATCCTGATCCACGTGCTCATCGAAGTCGCCTGCCACAGCGGCCACCTGGACGCGGCGCGCGAACTGATCGACGGCACCACCTGGCTCGACGCCAACCCCCACACCGGCTGGATCCGTGACCGGATGGGGTTCGCCGGGTTCTCCCTCATGACGCAGCGCCACGGGTGATCACAACTGGCGGCCGGCCACGTCCCCGCCCGGATCGTCGGCCAGCACGACGGCAGCGGTGATCCGCTTGCCCACCGGTTCCCGGTTCACCTGAAAGCTCTGGCACACGGCCATCACGATCTCCAACCCGTGCTGGCCGACCCGACCTGGATCGGGCGCCAGGATCGCGGGCAGGGCCGTGCTGCTGTCCCACACGGTCACCTCGACGGCACCGCCCTGGACCTCCAGCGTCAGCAGACACGGCCCGGGCGCGTATTTGCGGGCGTTGGTCACCAGTTCGCTCACCACGAGCTGCACCATGCCCATCGCACGGCTGGACACGGGAAGCCCGTGAACGGCCTGTACGTCCGTCAGGAAGGACCGGGCCAGATCACGAGCGGTAGCGATCTCTTCGCTGCCCTCGAATGCCTCGGAAACCGTTATCAACTCGCCGACCAGCGACGTCCGGTCATCATCGTCCGCCGTCTGGTCCATACGGTCCGCCTTGTTTCCCAAGCAGCCATGCCTCACGCGCATCCGTTTACCCCCTAAAAACCACCGCACGCGCTCAGACAGCAGGCCGTCGGCCGCAGGACGAGGTGCCTGTGACCGGGACGCTTCCTTGCTTCGCGCGGGCGGCTCGGTGGCCGACCGGAAGGGCGCTTTGAGTGCTTTGTCGGGGATCAGCTCCAGAGGGCGGCGCTCACGCCCGCGCCGCGGGAGGGGGCTCGCTGCGGTCAGCCAGTCCTCGGCGCGGGCCGTCACCAGCAACAGCGCCCCGAGCCCGGGCAGCGGCAAGACCGCCAGGAGCGATCACGACGGAGCGTCCCTTCCTCGACACTGCGCCGCGTCCGTGGCCGTCTTCTGCGGGAAGGCCAACGGTGCCCGTCAGGGCGCGATGAAAGTCGCCGCGAGGAACACTGGCGGCCCGCCCGGCTTTTGAGCGGGCGCTGCGCGGATACCCGCCACGGTATGGCGAAGCTGCATCTTCCAGGATACAAGGATCATCACGGCAGTGATCAGGACCCGGCGTCCCGCGTGCCGACACCACAGGAGGCCGGGCCGGACCAGCAGGTCGAGCAGGCGGCGCCCCACGCACCGACGAAGCTGCCGAAGCAGGCCTGGGGCGCGGTGCTCAGGGGGAGCCTGAAGGAGTTCAAGGACGATGAGCTGACCGACCGGGCCGCAGCGCTGACTTACTACGGGGTACTGTCCCTGTTCCCCGCCCTGCTGGTGCTGGTGTCGCTGCTGGGCATCACCGGTAAGTCAGCGACCGACAAGATGCTGGCCAATCTCAAGCAACTGGCCCCCGGCTCCGCGCGGGACATCATCACCCGGGCCGTGGAACAGTTGCAGCACAACGCCGGGACGGGCTCCGTGATGGCCGTGGTCGGCATCGGGCTCGCGGTGTGGTCGGCGTCCGGGTACGTAGCGGCTTTCATCCGTGCCGCGAACGCCGTCTACGACATGCCGGAGGGCCGGCCGGTGTGGAAAATCCTCCCGGTGCGCCTCGGAGTGACGGTGGTGCTGATGGTGCTGGCGGTGGCCAGCGCGCTGATCGTCGTCTTCACCGGCGGCCTGGCCCGTCAGGCCGGACAGGCGCTCGGCATCGGGGACGCCGCGCTGACGGTGTGGTCGATCGCGAAGTGGCCGGTTCTGGTCCTGCTGGTCACGGTCATGATCGCGATCCTGTACTGGGCGACCCCGAACGCCAAGGTCAAGGGCTTCAGGTGGGTCACCCCGGGCAGCTTCCTGGCACTGGTGATCTGGTTGGCCGCCTCCGCCGGGTTCGCGTTCTACGTCGCCAACTTCGCCTCCTACAACAAGACCTACGGCACGATGGCCGGGGTCATCGTCTTCCTCGTCTGGCTGTGGATCAGCAACCTGGCGATCCTGCTCGGCCTTGAGTTCGACGCGGAGAGCGTGCGGCAGCGCGCCATCGCCGGCGGGCATCCGCCTGAGGCCGAGCCCTACACCCAGCCCCGCGACACCCGGACGTGGGACGAGGAGGATGTACGCCGCCTGGACGACGTCTGACGGGCCGTACGGGCCCGGGCGGCGCCCGCACTGCTGAGCCGGCCGGGCACGTACGGCCTCGATGGCCGCCCATGCCGCATGCCTGGCGTGCTCGTTGCGGGGCATGGTCTGGTGATCGCGGGGATACCTGCACATCATGAGATTGCTGACGGTGTTTCGTGAGACTGATCGGCGGCTGACCCAACGGATGGCGGCCTGCACCGTACCGGGCGTGCACCGGGTGCTTTCGGCGGTGGAGGAGTGTGCGGAGAGCGCCAAGCTGTGGTGCGGCGCGTCCGTGCTGATGGCCTCGGCCGCGGGCCGGCGCGGGCGACGTGCCGCCGGGGCGGGCCTGGCGGCGTTGATGCTGGCACAGTTGGTGTCCAACGGGCTGGTCAAGCATCTGGTCGACCGGCCCCGGCCGCCCAAGGAGTGGATCCCGCACGACGAGGTCGACGACCGCCCCGAGTCGTCGTCGTTTCCCTCCGGGCACACCGCGGCCGCCGCGGCGTTCACCGCCGCCGTCCTGCCCACCCGGCCTCTGGCGGGCCTCCTGTGTGCGGTCCCGGCCGCCATGGTGGCGATCGAGCGCGTGCAAAGCGGTGCCCACTACCCCAGCGACGTCGCCGCAGGCGCCGTGATCGGCCTGCTCAGCGCCTGGCTCGTCCGGTACGCCCCCCGCTTGGCGCTGCGGCGGCTGCCGTAGCCGCGCCCGAAAGCCACGCGGAGCACAGCGCACGCGCCGACGCCGCTCAGCCGCGCCGCGCAGGCAGTGCACCCTTTCCGGGAGGAAGCTCGCTGAACTTGGTGCCCTGAATTGGTCTGATCGGGGTACTCGCGCGCTCACTGGATGGCGCTGCGGCGCCTTCCTGCCGGAACAAACGAGTGATGGGAGGTGATCGCCATGTCGTTCAGTACGCAGCCGCACCACGGCCCGGGTCAGCAGACGCCGGGGTCGGAGCCAGTGGGCGAGCTGGTGCAGCGCGCCTCGCAGCAGCTGACCGAGCTGGTACGAGGCGAGCTCCGGCTGGCGCAGGCGGAGATGAAGGAAAAGGGCAAGCGCTACGGCAAGGGCGGCGGACTGTTCGGCGGCGCCGGCGTCGTCGGGTTCCTGATGCTTCAGGCCCTGGTGGCCACCATGATCGCCGCACTGGCGGTGGCGCTGCCGGTGTGGGCCGCGGCCCTCATCGTGACCGCGGTCCTCGGGGTGATCGCCGCCGTGATGGCGCTCCGGGGGAAGAAGGAGGTCGCCGAGGCCGCCCCGCCCACGCCGCAGCAGACGATAGAGAACGTGAAGGCCGATGTGGCCGAGATCAAGGAGAGTGCGCACCGATGACCCAGCCGCCTCACGACGAGCCCACCGCCGAGACCCCGGAGGAACTGCGCGAACAGGTCGAACACACCCGCCAAGAGCTCGGGGACACGGTGCAGGCGCTTGCGGCCAAGACCGACGTCAAGGCTCGCGCTCAGGAGAAGGCCGCCGAGGTCAAGGGCCAGGCAGCCGCCAAGGCCGGTGAGCTCAAGGAGCAGGCCGCCCTGAAGGCCGGTGAGCTCAAGGAGCAGGCCGCCCTGAAGGCCGGGGAGGTCAAGGCCAAGGCTGCTGAGGCGGCGTCCCGTGTGCAGGACAAGCTGCCCGAGCCGGTCAAGGACAAGGCCGCCCAGGCCGCCGGGCAGGCCCGGGCGAAGGCGGTACAAGCGAGCCAGGTGTGGGAGGAGAAGGCGCCCGAGCCGGTGCGAGTCAAGACGGCCCAGGGCCTGAAGCTCGCGGGGGAGAACCGCAGCCTGCTGCTGGCGGCCACCGGAGCAGCCGTCGTCGTCTGGCTGATGTGCCGCCGCAAGGGATGATGCGGTAAGGCATCGAAGATCGCCTACAAGGTGGTAGGCCCTACTCAGGGCGCCATCAACGGATGCCGCCCGGAGGACTGTTCAAGCCGGCCTGGGATGATGCTCGGGCACGACGCGGACGCCGCCGACGCCACTGACGGGAACCGCGGCTGGGGCGAGGTGGCGCTCGCCGCTACGCCGCAGGGCGCGATCTTCGCCGGGGTGAAGGCGGCCGTCGACCGTGCAGGCGCGGCCGCCATCCGCCACCTGACCGGTACCTTGCCAGGCTGACCAGCGGTCAGAAAGGGGGCCGGTACGACCGGATACCGGCCCCCGTCCGCTTCGTATCCCTCGAAAGCCGTCGGCTTCGACGAGACGATCTACAAGCGCGGGAACGAAACGAAGTCGAGCGGACAATCGACGCCCTGAAGAACTTCCGGGCAGTGGCCACGAGGTTCGACAAACGCGCCTCCATCTTCCACGGCATCGTCATCGTCCCGCCTCGATCCGGCTCACGCTCCGCTCGTGCTGCGCGACCGACTGGTCGTCCGAGCCGGCAGCCGACGGCGGTACCTCGACGACGAAGAACAGGAAGTTGGGTTTGGTCGAAAGGTCATGGAAGCCGTCGGGGAACAGCTCGCGGGCAGCGGGGTCGGGCTGCGGCTCGCTGATGACGGAAAGACGGAAGCCGGCGGTGCTGAAGGCATTGATCATCGCGTGCAACGGCCTGCGCCAGAACCTCATCGGGACGGACTGCCCGTTGAACGTCCAGTCGAAGGTATAGCTGGTGGTCGCAAAGTAGTCGGGCCGAGGATCCTCGAGCGTGTAGGCCACGAAAGGGTGGTCCACCGACGCGATCAGTCGGCCGCCTGGCCTGAGCACGCGCCGTATCTCGGCCAGCGTCGGCCCCCAGTCCTCCAGGTAGTGCAGCACCAGAGACGCGACCACGTCGTCGAACGCACCGTCGGCGAACGGCAGGCGCTCGCTCAGGTCGGCCAGGTGCAGGGCTACGTCGTCGCCGAGCCGCCGCCTGGCCTGCGCCAGCATCCCGGCGCTGGCGTCGATGCCGGTGACGACGGCACCGCGGTCGTACAGTGCACGGGACAGAGGTCCCGAGCCACAGCCGGCGTCCAGGATCCGGCGGCCGGCCACGTCTCCGGCGAGGGCTAGCATCGCGGGCCGCGCGTAGTACGCGTTCACGAGGTTGTTCTCGGTTTCCGCCGAGTACGCCTCGGCGAAGCTGTCGTAGTGATTGGCCCGGGCCGGATCTGCAGACTGGGCGAGGCTTTCGGGCACGTCGGTCAGGCGTTCCATCGTCGCAGCCTAGTAGTCACATGATCCGCCGGACAGGCCGGTGCGAGCGGCCTGGGTCAATTGCTCGTGATGTGGCTTCAGCGAAGGTCGGCGGGTTGGTCCGGACGGCATGAGACGTGGTCAGGGTGCTGCAGCCACCCGGTGTACCAGCTGTGAAAACCGGGGCTCACCGGGACGAAGCCACCCCAGTCGGGGTCAATCCGCCAGGCCTCGCCCGCTCGTGGGCCGTTCAGGATCAGTCGGATGTACATGCCGCAGCCCTCGTCGGCCAGCATGAGCGTGCCTCGGGTCAGCTGATCGGTCGACGCGCCGATGCGGCCGGGCAGGGGTTCGGTGAGGGGGAACGGCATGGCGAATCGGCCCGGTAGCCGGTCTTCTTCCCACTCGTCGTCCACGGCCCACTCCCCGCCGGCCTCCGGGCGGGGGACGGTCAGCGGCATCAACCCGTGACCGGGACCGGCGGGGCCGTCGCCCACCTCCGCGACGAAGGACCGGTACTCCGTCGGCAGACCGATGCCGTGGACTTCCTCGAACGCCCTGATCTCCGCCTCAGGCAGTGCAGGCGCCAGCTCGTACCGGTGCGTGTCCGCCCCAAAGCGCGCCCGCTCCGGATCGCGTGCCGCCATCTCCCGTATCCGAGCGCGTACGCCGCCCTCGTCCCAGCTCTCCATCCAGCGACCGTAACCAATGACGCCGGCGTCCGGTCCGCCGCACCCTCGCGCTACGCGGATCGGCAAAAGCGGGGTCGAAAGGGGGCGATGGTGTCACCGCGCTGAAGGATGCTTCGGCGGTGGCTGACGCCGGCGACGGCGCCCACCTCCTCCTCGGCACGGAGACCTGGGGGAGGGCACCGGCGAATCCCCATCGGCGCACCCTCTCGACAACGGTGGCCCCGCGAAACGCTCCACGTGTACGACGACCAGGATGCGCAGCGGGCTGGTCATGTTTGGGGCCTCCCTCGGTGGCGCTCCTCCAGCGCCGGGTCGTAAGACACGGCCTCGACGACGGCGATCGAGATTTGGGCTTGGGGGCCTGCGCAGGAGACTGGCCGACTGCTGATCAGGTCGCTCCCCGTCTGGCAGCGGCGTGCTGGGGCCTGAGTACGAAGTGTGCCTGTCGCCGCATGTCGATGGACCTCCGAACGAGATCTCGCGTCAGACTCTGGTGATCAAGCCCATAGAGAAAACAGGATCCGGGAGACCCGCAATGTCCCATGGCGCATCCTCACGTGGCTCCCACGAACGACAAAGAGCGCCGTATGTGGCAGTAGTCGGACCTGAGGCGGCGACGTCATCGGAAGTTGAGACGGCTCAGCGGCTGGGAAGGCTGCTGGCGCAGCAGCACTGCACCGTGATCTGCGGCGGGCTGGGGGGCGTCATGGAGGCGGTGTGCCGTGGGGCAAAGAGCCAGGGGGGCACCACAGTGGGGCTTCTCCCAGGAAGTTCGCGGGCACAGGGGAACGCCTTTCTTTCAGTAGCTCTGCCGACCGGCCTCGGCGAACTGCGCAATGGCTTGGTCGTACGAAGTGCCGATGCCGTAATCGTCGTAGGCGGAAGCTGGGGAACATTGAGCGAAATGGCGCTAGCCGTAAGGACGAACAAGCCCACCATTGTGATCAACGGATGGGACATCGGAGTGCCTGATCAACCTAGAAATCCACAGCTTAGGATGGCCACCTCGGTGGAGGACGCGATAGACGCGCTGCTCTGGATGGTTGCTCACGAGGCCGTAGCGGATGACGCCATATAGAACGGTCGCGACCTGCACAAGAATCGTCGGATGGGCAAGACTGTTCCGTCCGGCGCCGAGTACGTCGCCGTGCTCAATGTGAGGCAGAAGGGGGGATGCAACATGCGCAGCAGCACTCGTCTTGCGCCCAGCCGGCGACAGGCGTAGTCCGCCATCATCGTGACAGCTCGTGAGGCCAGGCCCTGTCGCCGATGTTGCCTGCCGACGCCGTAAGCGAGCTCGACGTCGCGCGCGTCGAGCTCGCAGCGAAAGGGGGGCGGCAGAACCATCGCACGTTGGCTGGACATGTGCTCGATCTTGCCCGGCCAGAGAGTTTGCCCAAGCCGAAGAAGAGGGTGGCTACGAAGAAGCAGTCGGCGAAGAAGGCGAGTGCGAAGAAGACGCCGGGCCACCGGACGCGAACCGCGCAGCGTGCTGGCCGGGTGAGGAGCGACCGCGTCCGGGTGAAATCGCGTCTTCCCATGTGCGGCTCGGCCACCCACGCCCTACGGAGATCCCCTGCGGGAGCACCGCGTTCGCTTTGCGCCCGCGTTCACATGTAGGGTGGCCGGACCGACGCGGGGTGGAGCAGCTCGGTAGCTCGCTGGGCTCATAACCCAGAGGTCGCAGGTTCAAATCCTGTCCCCGCTACCAACGCCCGGCCCCCTCGACATGCCGTTGAGGGGGCCGGGCGCATGTCCTGCGCTGCGCTACGGGGCGGCGCCGACGCGCCCCAAGGCACCGAAGCTCCACAAGGAACTGCGGGTGCAGACCCGCGCCGACCGCGGGCCCAGCCGGCCGCCGCGTCCGGGGACCCGGTGCCCGCGGCCGTCGACCTCGCCCTGCCGCGCCTACTTACGCAAGCGCGGAATCCGCAGCACCATCCCGGTAACGGCTGACCGGGCCGGCGACCGCAAACGCCGCGGCAGCGGCTGCGCACGTCCTGCGGCCTTCAGCGCGACGACTACAAGGCCCGGCATGCTGTTGAGTGCGGCGTCGACCGTCTCAAACGCCATCGGGCGGTGGCTGCCCGGTTCGACAAGCTCGCCGGCCGTTTCCAGGCCGCTGTCCACATCGCAGCGATCGACGAATGGCTGTGACCGGCCGGCGGTGTCGGCCCCTCATGTGCACGACGATCGACGCCCTCAACGACACGGACCACACCTTCGTCGTCATCCAGCCCGACGAGGATGGTCCAGCCTGGTTCACCTCCGTCGCTGTCCAGGACGAAGGCGGCTACGAAATCGTCCGCCGCGATATCCCCGCCGCGAGCACGACGTCACCACCGAAACCGACATCCGCCAGATCGCCCGCGACCTCACTATCCGGATGGCCCTCCGAGACTTCCCTGGACGGCCGAACAAGCAGGCCAGCAGGGTTCTGAAGCAATCCTGACGTTCACGCCGACATGGCCTGGCCGCCGCCGTCGGCATCCTTTGCGCAGGCCGCGGCCAGGTCGTCCAGCGACAGGTCCAGCGCGTGAGCCAGGGCCGCCACGGTGAAGAAGGCCGGGGTCGGGGCCCGGCCGGTCTCGATTTTGCGCAGAGTCTCCGCGGACACCCCGGCCACCGCTGCCACGTCCACCATGCTGCGGTCACCGCGGGCCTCCCGGAGCAGCGCCCCAAACCGCTCTCCGCGTCGCCGCTCTTGCGGGCTCAAAGGAACTCTCACCATGTCCGTGATACTAATACCGGTATAAGTATTGGGTAGCGTCGCAGGGAGTCACGACCCATGGTGGAGATCAAGACCGACACCGCACTGGAGGCGATGCGTGAAGCCGGGCGCGTCGTGGCCCAGGCCCTCGCAGCCGTCCGCCGATCGGCAGCCGTGGGGGTGCGCCTGCGCGAGCTCGACGAAGTCGCCCGCACCGTCCTGACCGCGGCCGGGGCGCGCTCTCCGTTCCTGGGCTACCAGCCCTCCTTCGCCCCCATCCCCTTCCCAGGTGTCATCTGCGCCTCCGTCAACGACGCCGTCGCGCACGGCATCCCCGACGACTACCGCCTGCGCGACGGAGACCTGGTCAGCATCGACTGCGGAGCCGAACTCGACGGCTGGACCGGCGACGCGGCGATCAGCTTCACTGTCGGCACCCCCCGTCCCGCCGACGTTGAACTCATCGAGGCCACACAGCAGGCCCTGGACGCCGGCATCGCCGCCGCCACCGTCGGCCACCGCATCGGAGACATCTCCCACGCCATCAACACCGTCGCCCGCACCGCTGACTGCGGCATGCCGGCCGACTTCGGCGGCCACGGCATCGGCCGCCAGATGCACGAAGACCCCCACGTCCCCAACCACGGACGACCCGGCCGCGGCTTCCCCCTGCGCCACGGCCTTGCCCTCGCCATCGAACCCATGCTCATGGCCGGAGGACTCAACGACTACCGCACCGACCCCGACGGATGGACCCTGCGCACGATCGACGGCAGCCGCGCCGCCCACATCGAACACACCATCGCCATCACGCAGGACGGCCCCCGCATCCTCACCCTGCCCTGACCTCGAACCCGCTCACACGCGGCAGCAGACGACGCCGGCCACTCGCGGGAAGCACGGACCCGCGATTACAGGCTCCCACCGGCACCGATTCCCTTGCGGGCAGCCACGCGCCCTTGGGCCGCGGAGCGGATCGCGTGTCGGCGTACGCAGGCGTCTTGACCGTTCGCACGATGCCCGGAGATTGGCCGTCGCCCTTCCACGCCTGGGGCTCGTCCGGCGGATCACGGGCCGAGCCAGGGCCGGACCGAGGCGACGGCCGGCCAGTGTCCTAATCGTGTTGACCGCCCCCGGCAGGCAGTGCTGGAGTCGGCACGTGGACAGCATCCCCGCCAACCGGCGGCTCTGGAACCAGATCAGCAGCGCCTACCAGCACGAGCACGACCCGCGAATCGGCGCCACACCCCGGCTGTGGGGCATGTACTCCATCCCCGACGCGCACCTGCACGCCCTGGGCGACGTCACCGGCAAGCGCGTCCTCGAACTCGGCTGCGGCGCCGGCCAGTGGTCCAGGGCCCTCGCCGCCGAGGGCGCCACTGTGATCGGGCTCGACCTGTCCGAAGCCCAACTCGCCGCAGCGACCCGCGCGATGGGAGCGGCCCGCTACCCGCTGGTGCAAGGCGCCGCCGAACAACTCCCCTTCGCCGCCGACAGCTTCGACCTGGTGTTCTGCGACTTCGGTGGGCTCAGCTGGGCGCCCCCGCACCTGGCCGTCCCGCAGGCCGCACGCGTCTTGGGGCGAGGCGGGCGCCTGGTGTTCAACGTCGCCAGCCCATGGTTCGAAGCTTGCTACGACGAAGCCGCCGGCCGCGTGACCACGACGCTGCAGCAGGACTACTTCGGGCTGAACACCATCGCCGAAGGTGACGGCGCGACCAGCTATCAGCTGACCTACGGCGACTGGGTCAAGGTCCTGCGCGGCGCGGGTCTCATCATCGACGACCTCATCGAGCCGCGGCCCGAACTCGGAACACCCAACGGCTACAACGAAACCGACCCACCCGACTGGGCACACCGCTGGCCGGCGGAACTGCTCTGGGTAACCCACAAACCGTAAATTCCGCCGCGCCGAGACGTGAAGGCATCCCCTCGCCGGGCAGGCCTGGGTGTTCTGTCCGGCTGATCATGGGCGGAGCCAGAGCCAGAGCCGGATCGAGGCGAGGGTGACGGTCCCGCGGAAGACGTAGGCGCGTTTGTCGAAGCGTGTGGCCCACGGCCCGGAAGTTCTTCAACGCGTTGATCGTCCGCTCCACTTCGTTCCTGCGTTTGTAGATCGTCTTGTCGAAGCCGGCGGGCCGTCCGCCTCTGCTGCCGCGTCTTTTGCGGTGGGTCCGCTGATCTCGCGGCTCGGGAATGGTGTGCTTGATCTGGCGACGTCGCAGGTAGCGGCGGTTGCGCCGGGAGGAATACGCCTTATCGCCGCCCAGGTGGTCGGGCCGGGTGCGCGGATGCCCGCCACCCGGGCGGTGGACACGGATGCGTTCCATGACCGGGATGAGCTGCGGGGCGTCGCCCCACTGGCCCGGCGTGATCAGCAGCGCCAGCGGGCGGCGTCCGCTTTCACCGACCAGGTGGATCTTGCAGGTCAGGCCGCCCCGGGAGCGTCCGAGTCCCTCGTCTGGGCGGTGGTGCCGGGGCGTGCTTCTTTTCCCGGCACCCGCGTCTCGGGCCGTCCGCCGCCCGCACGACCCCCGCTTTGCCGAACTCATAGACGCCTTGCTGGCCGACCAGGACGCGGCACGCTTTACGAGGGACGGGAGACGGCCGCATTCCAGCCCTCGGTACGCCGTTTCCGCCACCCCATGGCGGGCGATCTGAGCCTGCGGTACGGGAAGTTGGCCGCCGTCGACGAGCCTGGTCATCACTTCTTGGCCCACCTGCCCGACGATCGGGCCTCCGAGGACGGCCTGCGACATCTCCAGGGCAGCGCGTGAGCTCCCGGGGCCCTACTCCAGTCGTAGATGTAACTGGTCTTCTTCTCGGGCGGGTCGGTGACGCTGCAGCGCCGGCCGGTCCCGGAAAACGGTGCGCCGAGTGTGCAACTGGGACCCGGCGCCGGTCGGGGCGGTAGGGGACCCGAGGTACCCGGTCCGATCATCGTCCGCGCCGGGCCGCCCCTGTCACCGAGCTCGTGCCCAACTGTGCCGGCTGAATCACTCGTCCGGGTTGAGCTCCGCGTACACCAGCTCTACCAACTGGTCAGCCTCGGGCGTGCGGGAGTCGCCGGACACCTCGTAGTACCCACCCAGGGTGGCGATCACGTCCTCCTGTGAGTTGTCGTACTCGTGGAGACGGTCTTCCCGCTCCTTGGAGGTCTTGGGGTCGGGGACTTGCCACCACCACACCCTGTCCCGGATCTCGTCCTTCGACAGGGGCCCTGCGAGGGTGATGTCCCTACCCTGGACCTTCCCCGTAATCCTCGTAGGGTTCGCATCCGTAGCCATGCGCCGTGTCTCCTTTCACGTAAGGGCGAGGCCGCCAGTGCCTCACCTTGATCAGGGCAGCGGCTACCCGCCGAAGCACATCTGCCACGATCCGAACCGGCCAATCACCGGGACTGGTCAAAGGTGCCTGGGGACCAGCGGGCCTCGCCGCCGACCTCGTTCCAGGGGTTTCAGGCGTTTCAGGCCCTGGCCTGGCCGTCGACGGGGACGTTCAGCCGGTCGGCCACGGTGGTGAGGGCTGTTCCCAGGGGGAGCGCGATCCGGGTGAGGGCGTGCCGGTCCCCGCGGGTCTGGTCCAGGTTGACGATCAGCACCGGCTTCCCGGCCTGGGCCGCCTGGCGGACGAACCGGAGCCCGGACATCACCGTCAGTGAGGAGCCGAGGACCAGCAGCGAGGCCGCCTCACGGACCAGTGCGCGGCAGTGCTCGACGCGCCGTGACGGAACGGCTTCGCCGAAGAACACCACGTCCGGTTTGAGAATGCCGCCGCAGATCGTGCAGGGGACCACGTGGAAATCCCCGACCTGTTCGTCGGTGAGGTCGGCGTCACCGTCCGGGTTGATCCCGGCGGCCACCGGCTCGAAGCCCACATTGGCCTCCTCCAGCCGCCGGGCCAGTTCGCGGCGTGGGCTGAAGGCGCCGCAGGAAAGGCAGACGACCCGGTCCAGGCTTCCGTGGAGTTCTACGACGCCCTCGCTGCCGGCTGCCTGGTGCAGACCGTCGACGTTCTGGGTGATCACACCCGAGAGCAGGCCGTGCCGTCCGAACGCGGCGACGGCCCGGTGCCCGGCGTTGGGGCGGGCCCGGCCGAAGGTGCGCCAGCCGAGGTGGCTGCGCGCCCAGTACCGGCGCCGGGCCTGGGCACTGGCGGTGAAGTCCTGGTAGGTCATGGGGGTGTGCCGGCTCAGGCTCCCGCCCTCGCCCCGGTAGTCGGGGATGCCCGATTCCGTGGAGATCCCCGCCCCGCTGAGCACCAGCACACCGCCGGTGCTCAGCGCATCGGCGACCGGCTCCAGATCCGTGGTGCCCGGCGGCAGGTCCTCGGTGGGGGTCCAGCTCAGAGTGGGGCGCATGCGCATGCCGCCAGGGTACGGAACCGGCTGCCTGCAGGTCGTTCTCACCGATCGACAGGCTGGCGCACCGTGCTGGCGCAGCGACCTGACCGGTCTCGGCGTGCCCGTCCGCGGGCGAAGGCGGAGTGCGGGGAGAACCTGGGTGGCGACAACGGGCCGTTGCTGCTGATTCCGTAGGTCCGCTGGTTTTCTGTTGCGTCCGCTGCGGGCTCATGGTGCGCCAATGGTCGCGCTATTGGGTGCGCGAGCCGAAGAGCGCCGCTGATTTCGCGCACGTCATCACGAGTTGTCTGTGTGGGAGCGGGGCGTGGCATCCTGCCCGAATAGATGTCACGCCTCCGACCACCCCAATGGTGTCCGGTGAGGCCGGGCTGCAACCGTCGGCCGGCCCGGCCGCTCCATCGTCCATCCACCGGCGCACCCACTGGTGCGGATCCGGAGCGGGACAACGCGCATGGTGTGAGTCCGAAGCGTCTGGCGCGTTGGCGGTGTTGCCGCCAGCCCACCTGTCTGGGCCGCACCCCGCAGCGATGGCTCCACTTCGAAGGCACCATCTGGATCCGCTGAGGGTGGGTGGCGTGATGCTCCTCGGGCCTACGGGCGGGCCTCCGCCGGGGGCAAGTCCTCCTGCCGGGGCTGGGCAGGGGTACTTCGGCATCTCTTGGGTACTTGCGTGCAGCACGGTCTTTCGGGCGACGAGCGCCCGCTGGAATCGTCCTTCGCAGCGTGGGGAGATGGGATGAGGCTTCGCGAGTCGGCAGTGGCGCTGGCCTCCCGGTGTTCCGCCGAGATACTGGCCGGCCGCTACCGTCTGGACGCGCTTATCGGTTCGGGCGGCGCGGCAGATGTCCACCGAGGCTTCGACCTGCGTTTGAGGCGAGCGGTGGCCGTGAAGGTCTTCCGGCCCGGCAGCGGCGTCGCAACGGAGGACGGCTTCAGGAGCGAGGCGGAGATCCTGGCGCGGCTGCAGCATCCCGGGCTGGTCACCGCCTACGACGCCGGGTGGCACAACGGTCGCGGCTATTTGGTCATGCAACTGATTGAGGGCCTCACGCTGAGAGGCCGCATCGCCGAGGGCCCGCTGCCTCCCGAAGACACCGTCGCACTCGGTGCCGCCCTCGCCCAGGCGCTGGCTCATGCGCACGAGTTGGGGATCGTTCACCGTGACGTCAAGCCGTCCAACATCCTCCTCGACGCGGTGGGTCACCCCTACCTGACCGACTTCGGAATCTCCAGGCTGGTCGACGCCACCACCCACACCGCCACCGGCACACTCATCGGCACCGCCGCGTACCTGTCCCCTGAGCAGGTACTCGGCCAGTCCGTCGGTCGGCCCGCCGACATCTACGCCCTCGGTCTCGTGCTCCTCGAATGCCTCACCGGCAGGCTCGAATACGACGGTGGCCCCCTCGAAGCGGCGATCGCGCGGCTCCACCGCCAACCCGTACTGCCCAGCTCCCTACCGAAAGACCTTGCCCTCCTGCTGCGGAACATGACCGCCCTGGACGCGCACACCCGCCCGTCGGCACGCGACTGCGCCCGGACACTGGCCACCCTGGCCGGCACGACCCTCTCCATGCCCACCGCGCCCGCGGCCAACGCCACGGGCATGGTTCCAAGCAGGGAACGGGCGCGGGACGACGAGCCCACGCACATGAACCCGCTGCCGGCCCCGGAACGAGCCGCTGCGAAGACCGCGCCCGCCCGAAGCCGCGTTCTGGTGGCCGGCGGCACCGTCGCGCTGGCCGCCGTCATGGCCACCACGGTTGCCATCACGGACAGCCACCAAGGAAGCGACGGGAAAGCGACTCGAGCTGTCAGCCGCGCTGCCGAGAAGGCCGACCCCGAAGGCACCTCCGCAGGAAGGAACGGCGCTTCCGCAACCCCCGTGACTCCGCCGTCCTCCGCCCACGCTGTATCCGCCCGGCTGCTTCGTGCTGCCGCCCCTGGGCGCAGCGCCCGTCCCTCTTCTGACGGCCCGAGCCGACAACCAGCCCACCTGGCCCGCACCGCTCACAACGGCACGTCCAGCAGGGGAGCGCGGGCCAAGACGAAGCCGGAGGACCCCAAGGAACAGCCCGGCAAAGCACATAAATCCGAAAAAGTACGGAAGGAGGCACACAAGAGGTCCAAGAGGTAGCCGGACAGAACCGGGCCGAGCCCCGTTAGCGCCCTGAGATGGCACCAGTCGACCGCGTAGCGGGACCAGTCCAGCCGTGAGGCCACGTTGAGCTCGGCGACGTGACCGAACGCGGTCTCGCTCTTGGTGAACTTGAGTGCGCCGCTCAGTACAGCAACCTGCCCACCGGCGGCCGTGACCTGCGGCCGTCCAATCGATCAATGCTCTGACCTGTTGCTGGGTGCCGGCAGCTGTAGCCGTTGGTCACCATCGAGCGCCCTTCCACAGCCCCAGAGATACGGCCGGACAGAGGCGCTGGTGCAGGTCCTTGTCCGGCATGTTCAGCGTCCTGGGGGAGCCGAACCCGGCTCGCGGGTGCCTGGGACCGTTCAGTGACATGCCCTTGTTAAGGGCCCGGCGCCGGGCCACCACGGTGACTCAATGTCACGGCATTGTCAGCGCTTGAAGGAGTCCTTGGTCCTCTCTTTAGCGCCCCGCATCCTGCCCCGCACTTCGAGGGCGGCGCCTTTTGCGGCGAGGGTATTCTTGTGCACCGCGTGGGCCACCTTGCGAACCGTCTTTCCGGCCACCTGCTCGGCTTTTGCCTTGGCTTTCTCTCTGGCACTCATCTCAGTACCTCCGGGCACTCTCTGGCCGAGTGCCCTTGAGGCAGGGGCAAAACCCCGGCAGGTGCGGTACCGGGACCGCCCGCAGGACCCGCTCGAACTGGTGTACCTGGCGACAGCACCTGGTCCGCCCCGACGCCGTTGCAGCCGTGTTCCGTGCGCTGCACCCACTTCACACGGGCGCTGGTCCGAAAAGTGCAACCCTGCCCGGGTGCAAGCTATTTGGGGCTGACAAGTCCTTGCCATGGTGAGGCCCGCCATGATCTGGCCTTCATGTCGGCGTGAACTGGCCGATAGACCCAGGGCGTGTTCTCCCCCTACCAGTCTTCCGTTTTCCGGCGCAGGCGTTGGCAGCCGATCTCGGTCGCCAACGCGGTGCCGCTGCCGGCGTCGGGGCTCGCAGTGATGCAGGCGCCCGCACAAGCCGCTCCGAGCAAGCCCGCGGTTCCCCCCAAGCCCTCGGCCACCACAAGGTCACCTTGGTCACCGGCGACGTCGTCACGGTCGCCACGATGGCCGACGGCAAACAGATGGCCGTGACGTCGACCGACCGGACAGCGCCATCGGCGGCGTCAAACTCCAGGAGATCAAGGGCGACCTGTTCGTCATCCCGGACGAGGCGGCACCGCTGCTGGGCGCGGGCAAGCTGGATGCCGGTGTCGAGAACGGCGACCTTGACACCCTTGCCGGCCCGATCCAGGACCCGTTCAGCTGACGACGCCGCGTCAGAAGACCGCCCGGCGCGCGAGATTGTCTTACGGATCTTGACTGTTGCTCTCTGGTGGGAGCCGGTTTCGCCGTGTAGCGTCGCTGTCAGATGTCGTGGTTCGCAGTGCCCGCCCGCGCTCCGGCGTGGGCGTTTTGCTGTGCGGTGCGGGCAGGACATCATCTTCGGGCCCGCGCGGTGCGGGTCCGATATCGACCGGAAGGCTCAGCATGGCCAGCGGAACCGTTAAGTGGTTCAACGCCGAAAAGGGTTTCGGCTTCATCTCTCAGGACGGCGGCGGGCCGGACGTCTTCGCGCACTACTCCGCCATCAACTCCTCCGGCTTCCGCGAGCTCCAGGAGGGCCAGAAGGTGACTTTCGACGTCACCCAGGGCCAGAAGGGCCCGCAGGCGGAGAACATCACCCCCGCCTGACGAACGCGTGCGGCTGCAGGTCCCGGAACACCTCCGGGACCTGTTGCTCATCCGCACCTCTGGTCGCCCTGGTGGCGCCCGCTCCCGTCCCATGAGCCGGTGTACGGCCGGGAACGGTCCACTCAGTGGCTCCAGACCGTCGGGGCTTTCCCGGCAGCCTGAAGGGCACAGGCCTCTCGATCGAGAATGCGTCTCAGCGACTGGCGGCCATCCCGCAGGCTCTGTCACGACGAGGGACGGTCGGGCACCCAGAGCTGCGTACCCCCACCAGCGACCCGCTCGCCCCTGCCCGCCGCGCCCGCCGCCCGGGACCGGACCGCCCAGGACGCCGTCCCGGCCGTCCTCGTGCAGGCGCTCTCGTGTACCGCCTGTCCCAACCGCCTGGGCGGATGACTTCTCGAGCGGTGCCGGTAATGCGCTGGGCCGACGGCCGAAGCGGAGCAGCCGTACGTCACTCAGGTGTCATGCCTGAGGGCGCCCGGACAACGTCGGCCGGGCGGCCTCAAGACGGCGACTGCCGAAGACCCGGCGTTACGCGAACGCCGGGACTTCCTTCGGGTTCGGACCGTACTTGTTCGCGCCCGTCTTGCCGTCCTCAGAGCAGATGACCAGCAGGATGACGGCGCCGAAGGTCGGGACGAGGTTGATGAGGATCCACCAGCCGGAGCGGCCCGTGTCGTGGAGCCGGCGGACCGTGACGCCCCAGGTCGGCAGCAGGAACGCGATCACGGCGAGGCCCAAGGTGGCGAGGAAGGCCGACGAGTGGGTCGCGACGCCGATGCCGCCCAGCACGCCGTAGGTGATGTACACGCACAGCATGAACAGCCAGAATTCCTTGCGGCGTGCCCGGCCTTTGAAGACGGCGTACTTCTTGAGCGCCGCGATGAACCAGCTCACTGTGTCCCCCGGGGATCGACGACAGCCACTCCCAAACGGATCAGGCCGGACGGAAAGGTTAAGGGTTGGCAGGGGCGCGTCATTGACGGGGTCGGTGAAACGCCGCGGCGAGCCCTGCGGAGCGGCCGGAGCGGCCGGAGGGGCCGCCGGAGCGGCCGGAGGGACCGCCGGAGCCCGCGCGCCGGGCGGCCGTCTCACCGTCTGGGCGGCCGCGGGGTTCGGCGGCGGCCGGACCGCAGAAGACGCCGACGCGGCCGTCTTGGTGCAGGCGCTTTCGCAGGCCGCCCGCCGCAAGCGCCAGGCGCCCGGCCCCGGCTACACCCCCGGGTACGGCGGCCAGCCGCGCCGGTACTTCCGGCACGTCCGCGTAGCCGCCACCCTCTCCGACCCCCACCGCGTGCACAACATCGAGTGGGGCGGCCATGTCCACGTCTGCACCGGCCCCCGCCGCCCCTGGGGCGCGACCTGGACCGAACTGCGGACGTATGCGTGACGCCCCACCCCTGCGGGAACCAAGTCGAGCAACTCTCGGGACAGCCCGAGCACTGGGTGAGCAGAGTCAGATGTCGCCATCAGCCCCGCCACCGCAGCGCATCACAGTGTTGCGGTCGTCTGCTGCCCGGACGCGCTGCCCGCGAGCCACTGGTCCCATCCCAGGTTGAAGTCGGCGTAGCCGTTGTCGGGCGAGGCCTTGGCACGGGACGAGCCGGTGATGGTGACGGGGTCGCCCTGCTTGACCTGGCCGTAAAACCACTTGGCGTCCGACATGGACAGGTGGACGCAGCCGTGCGAGCCGCGAGCGCTGCCGCTGCCCGGGTTGGGGTCGCCGGTCGAGTAGTGCACGTACGTGCCGGACTGGGTCAGGTGGATGTCCCAGGGCAGCGTCAGGTCGTAGTAGTTGGGGCTGCCCTTGTCGCAGCTGATGCCAACGCTGCAGGAGGTCATGTGGACCTTCTCCTGCTTGTCGATGACGGCCATCGTGCCGTTCCACGTCGGATACTGAGGGCTGCCCGCGTTGATCGACAAGGTGCGCACCGCCTTGCCGTTCCGGGTCACCTTCAAGGTGTGGCCGGTCACGGAGACATCCGCGCGCACGTCGTCGCCGATCTGGAAGGTGTGCGTGTAGCCGTGCACGCCGTAGCGTCCGTTGCCATTGCTGACGCCCTTCATGTCAGCGTCGAGCTTCACCTTCGTGCCGGAGGGCCAGTACGTCTTCGGCCGCCAGTCGGCGCGCCTGTCGCCGAACCAGTGCCAGGCGCCGACCACCGGCTGCGAGGCGCTCACCTTCAGGTGCTTCTCCACCGTGGCCCGTGCCTTTGCCGCCACCGGGTTCGTGAAGACCACCGAGATCGGCATGGCCACGCCGACCGTGGTTCCGTCCTGCGGGGTGATCGTCTCCAGCAGCATCGGCGGGCCCGCGGGCTTCGTCGGTGACGGAGAGGCGCTCGCACCGGAGTTGCCAGGCCCCTTTGCGTCGTCCCCGCCCGCCTTGTCACTGCCGCCCCCGCCGCAGGCGCTCACGCCCACCAGCATCGCACCCGTGACGAGTGCGATCCCTATGCCGCCCTTGCGCCGTCCCACGACCTGCCCCGCTCTCTCGCTCTTCGGCCCTGACGGGCCCGTCCTCCAGTCAGACAGCGGGGGCGTGGACCACAGTTGCATGCGTAGCGTAAAACGTGTCCCAAAACTCGGTGGTGTGCCGAGCGGCCGGAGGGCGACCCGGTGGCGGAGGCATCCCTCAGCCGCCGGGGCGCCGGACGCGCCGCGCTCCAGCACGCACCTCCGGTACCACCGGCCGTCCCAAGGGCGTGGTGATGAGCCACCACGCGGCGCTGGCCTTCTACCGCGGCACCCAGCGCTTCGGCGCGGTGTCGCCCGAGGACCGGGTGGCGAGTACGTCCCCGCCGGCCTTCGACGTGGCGCTGTTCGACATCTGCGTGGGCCTGCGCACGGGCGCCACCTGATCGCCGTGCCCCGCGCTTTCCTCAGCTTCCCGCGCCGCCTGCTCGGCTTCCTCCGGGAGGCGGAGGCCACCGTCGTGCACGGCGTCCCGTCGCTGTGGCGGCCCCTGCTACGGCACGAACCCGACGGCGTCGCAGCCCTCGGCGAGCACCTGCGCGGAATCCTGTTCGCCGGCGAGAACTTTCCCCCTCACCGAACTGCGCCATCTGCGGGCCCTGTTGCCGCACCTGCGGATCGTCAACCATTCGGCGCCACCGAGACCGTGGCTTGCTCCTTCTCCGAGGTGCCCCACCCCCGCCCGAGAATGCCGAGGCCCTGTCCATCGGGCAGGGCTACCCGGGCGCCGAGACCCTGCTCCTCGACGAAGAGGGCCGACCGGTCGACGAGCCGGGAGCCGCGGGGGAGATGTACATCCGCTGTCCGTCCCTCTTCTCCGGGTACTGGGACGACCCGCAGGCGCCCCGACGCGTCCTCGTCCCCGACCCGCTCGAACCGCGCTCCGGACAACTGGTCTACCGATCAGGCGACTTGGCGTACCGCGATCCCTCGGGCGAGTTCTACTGCTGCGGCCGCGACGACTCCATGGTGAAGATCCGCGGCAACCGGATCGAACTGGGAGAGATCGAATGCCGGTTGACCGAGCACCCGGGCGTGACCGCCGCACTGGTCCTGGCCCTCGACGTCCCGACGGCGAAGCGGCCCTCACCGCCTTCGTCGTGGCTTCCGCGACCGCAGCGACCGCCGCGGAGCTGGCCGAGCTGTGCCGCCGGTCCATGCCCGCGTACATGATCCCCAAGAGGTTCCTCTTCCTCGACGAACTGCCCCTGACTGCCAACGGCAAGGCCGACCGCACGGCACTCACGGCACTGGCCACGGCCGACGTCAGCGGATGCAAGAGCGGTCGGATCGCCGAAGGTGCCGACAGCTGACGTCTGGACAGCTCCAGGACGACAGGGAACTGAGTACCCTCTGCTGGTCGTACATGCCCAACACCGCGAGCCGCACCGTTCGCCGCTCGTCGGCCGTGATGAAGGTCGTTCAGCCGCCGTGGGGGTCCGGGCCGTAGAGCGCAGCGACGTCCTGCGACGTCGCCCACCGGCTGTAGGTGGGCGACTGGGGCCAGCCCTCGGGTGAGTCCTGCCAGTCCTCCTGCCGTCCGTACGGCAGGACGTCGATCAGCGCGAAGGTGTGACTGAGCTGCTCGGTACCCCGGCCGTTGGTGTGCCACGTGCGATAGACCGAGTCGCCGTCGCGCAGGAACACGTTGACCGCGAACCCTCCGTCGGGTGGTGCGCCGACGTCGGCCCCGAACGAGCTGTTGGCAGTCGAGTACCACGTCATCCGGTTGCCGACCCGCTGCCTGTAGGCGAGGGCTTCCTTGATCGGGCCCTGTGTGACGACGACGAATCGCGCGTCGTAGTTGTCCAGGAACTCCAGGCGGGTGTACTGCGAGGTGAACCCCGTGCAGCCCGGGCACTGCCATTCCCTGCCGGCGAACCACATGTGGTGGTAGACGATCAGTTGCCTCTTTCCTTCGAAGACGTCCACCAGCGGAACGGGGCCGTCCTCACCCTCGAGGATGTAGTCGGGCATCTCGACCATCGGAAGACGACGACGCTCGGCGGCGATGGCGTCCAACTCCCGCGTCGCGGCCTTCTCCCGGTCCCGCAGCGCCTGAAGCCGGCGCTCCCACGTTGCGACGTCGACGACGGGTGGTAGTGCGTGGGTGGTCATGGTCTCCTCACAGAGCTCGTGCGCAGTTTTTCGCTTGCGCAGAGGTAGACCCCACCAGGCCCCGGAACTCATCGGTCCACAGCGAAAAGGAACGTCCTCTCGGCGTCGACGATGAGGGCGATCCCTTGGTGTTCGGCGGCACGTGGTGGTGTCTGTGTCGCGCTTGGTTCCGATGTCGCCCCGCGTAGTGCCGCCCTCATCAGCGAGTGCCAAGAGCGTCTCGCAGCTCCGGGCGAGGCCGACGGGCACCTGCCCCGAGGTGACGGCCGACCACAAGGTGCCGGAGTCATGTCCACAGTTCCTGACTCATGCACACGCGTGCACCCATGTTCCTCTCCATCATGCGCAGTGCCGCCTCGGCGAGGTCATGGTGAATGTGTGCCACGGCGTCGCGAGGGATGATCACTTCGAGGTGACGGATGTGGGCGTCGAGGGCGGAGTAGAGCACGCACTGCTCCGTCACCTGGCCACCCAGCACCAGGGTCTGGATTCCGTGCTGCTCAAGCAGATACCTCAGGGGTGTCTCGTAGAAGATGGAGTGCCGGGCTTTGAGTACGAAGAGGGAGTCGGCGTCGGGTCGCAGCGGCTCGACGAGATCCGCATGGGGACTTGTCAGAGCATGCTCCAGCAGTTCGCCATGGTGCGAGCGCCACTCTCCGAAGTTGTCGTTGACATAGATGACCGGTGCTCGGTGGCGCCGCGCACGGCGCAACAGATCGGTCAGTACCGGTACGACGTGCCGCGCCGAGGGGAGCAGCAGCTCAGCGTCCTGGTGATCGTAGGTGTTGATCATGTCGATGACGATCAGCGCGGTCTTGCTCATAGGGCCAGCGTTCCACCTCCGCGATGGTGCAGTCCGCACCGTCACCCGAGCGGGCTGCTGTCACAGCGGCCGGGGCACACCGGATGGTCTACGCCGTCGCCCGCGCGACGACGCCTGGTGGTGGGCATTGGCGTGTCAAACGCCGGCCTGCTCGTAGGGCGGGAGGTGTGGTCCGCGGAGTGCGGCCGGCTTCGCCGCGCCGGGGCAGCAGGATCACCTTGCAGCGCCGTACTCGCCAGAGCGCTCGTTGATGGCCGAGTCGCCCCTCCCCGCTACGCGCGGGGAAGTGCCGCAGGTGCCGCTGAACCACGCGGAAGGGTGCGCTGACCTGCGAAAATACGGGCTTCTACGCGCAGGCACTTCGAGACCGGCAGCCGGCTTGCCTTGCCGCCACGCCCTCCGCCGTCGAGTCATCGGACGCCGGCCGCGCGATATTGACCACTATCACCGACGTATCGCCATGGGTGCCGGTGGCCTGACCCGCGCACACTGGGATGTATGCGCGGGAAGACCGTCGGCCAGGCGGCGGACCTCGAGGATGTGCTGGCCGAGGCCGTCGTTGAAGCCGTCCAGGGAACGAGAGCGTACGCGGGGAGCGTCTTCCTCCGTTCCCCCGACCGTCGGTCGATCGTGCTCGCGGCGACATGTGGAGTGCCGCCTTCCCTGCTGGGTGGCTGGCACCTCATCGCGGTGAACAGTCCCATCCCGGTCGCCGTGTCATACAAGTTCGGCCGCACGGTTCACCTTGCGAACGCGGATGAGACGATGCGGATGTATCCCCAGCTCGCGATGGCCCTGCCCTATGCCTTCGGCTCCTGCTCGGTGCCAGTACAGGCAGACGGGGAACGCTTCGGAGCGCTGGCGATCGTGTGGCCGGCATCGCCGGGAAACGAAGGGTTGTCCAAGGCCCAGCGCCGCCACCTGCGGAGCGTCGCCAGTCGGCTGGGTGACCGTTTGGCCGCACTCGGTGATCGTACCGGAGATCCCGTGGAGAGCGACCCGAGGGCGCCTCCCGTGGAGAGGCCGGCTCCCTCGGCAGCAGCCGTACGGGTGGGGTTGTTCGACTGGGACCTCGGCTCCGGCATCCTCAGCGTGGACGACGCGCTCTGCGCGATCTTCGGTCTCGACCCCGAGGCTTTCGACGGACGAGTCGAAACGCTTGCTTCGTGCCTGCACCCCGGTGACAGAGCAGCTTTCCGAGCCTGCGCCCGGGAGGCCGCAAGCGAGGGCCGGAGCACAGCGCAGCGGATGCGTGTGCGAGAACGCGACGGCGGCGGAGGCTATCGCACCGTCGAACTGTGGGGACGCGCACCGGCAGCCGACGACCCCCGCCGCGGCACACAACTGGTCGGTGCGATCGTGGATGCTCAGGCCGGCACCGCGGCCGTCGCAGCGGTCGAACGGCTACCGGACGGGCTGTTCGCCCTCGCCCCGGACGGGCGGGTCACCTATGTCAACCACAGCGCCCTGCGACTGCTGGACGTTTCCGCCGAGGAGGTACTGGGCCGCTTCCTCTGGGACGTACTGCCGTGGCTGTCCGACCCTGGCGTCGAATACCGGCACCGGTCCGCAATGATCTCGCAGACGCCGTCGTCGTTTTCGGCGAGCCGACCGTCCGACCAGTGGCTCGCCTTCTCCCTTCACCCACGGGCGGACGGGGTGACCTGCTGGGTGGTGCCCGCTTCCCATGCGCCATCGGCCGCTGCAGTGTCCACTTCCCCGGTTGGCGCGCTACCCGCCGCCGCACCGGCGCGTTTGGGTGTCATGTATCACGTCCTTCAGCTGGGCAGCGCGCTCACCGAGGCAGTCACCACTCGCCAAGTGTGCGAAGTCGTCTCCGACCAGCTCCTGCCGGCCTTCGGGGGCCAGCAGATGGCGATCCATGTGGTCCGCAACGGAACGATGCACCTGCTCCATCACACCGGCCGGCACGAAGAATTCCTCGACTGGCTGGAGGGTGTTCCGCTGCACGCCCGCCTCCCGGGAACGGAGACTCTGACGTCCGGTTCTCCGCTCTTCATCGAGTCACAGCAGGACCTCGCCCGGGGCTACCCGGGAATCCTCATGGGTCAGGTGAGCTCCTGGGCATATCTGCCGCTGATCGCCTCTGGCCGCCCGGTCGGCACCTGCGTCCTCGGCTTCGACGAGATCCATCACTTCACCGAGAAGGACCGCGGCGTCCTGACCGCACTCGCCGGGCTGATTGCCCAGGCCCTGGAACGAGCACGGCTCTACGACTCGGAGTTCGCCGTCGCGCACGGTCTGCAGCAGGCGCTCCTGCCGCACCGGCTGCCGACAATTCCCGGCATCCGCACCGTCGCACGCTATCTGCCCGCCACCAGCGGCATGGACATCGGTGGCGACTGGTACGACGTCATTCCCACCGACAGCGGGGCCCGCCTCGTCATCGGCGACGTAGAGGGGCACAGCATCGCTGCCGCAGCCACCATGGCCCAGTTGCGCAGCGCAGTAAGGGCCTTCGCCGCTGCCGGCCATACGCCCGGCGACATGATGGCCGGCGTCAACCGAACCCTGATCGACCTCGACTCCGACCTGCTGGCGAGCTGCTGCTACATCCACCTCGAGGCCCACGGCCGGCACGCCTACGCGGTCACCGCCGGCCACCCTCCTCCCCTGCTCCGCCGCCCCGACGGCACGACCGAGGCCCTTGACCTGGATGTCGGGCCGCTCCTGGGCGTGGATCACGCGAGCGCCTATACCGAAACGCGCGTCGCCCTCCCGCCGGGATCCGTTCTCGCCCTCTACACTGACGGTCTGGTGGAGGAACCCGGCACCGACATCGACGTGGGGATCGACCGCCTGCGAGCATCACTGGCCCACGCTCGTGCGGACTCGCTGGACGCACTCGCCGACCGGATCCTGCACGATGCCCGCCGCTCTGCCTACCGGGCCGACGACATCGCCCTGCTCCTCACCGAGCACGGTGTCGACCGCGGCCCGCATACACATCTCAAGGGGCCGTAGGGGGCCGCTACGACGACTCCGATCGGCGCTCTGATGAGGCCCCGTAGAAACCCCGTAGAGACCCCGTAGTGCTGATGCCGGCGGGGCTGGTCAGTCCACTGAGACGACGGACAGCGAGCCAGTCGTTGACCTGCGCGGTCGGCTGTTCGAGCGCTCATCGACTCCTCGGACACTGTGATCGACTCGTGCGGGTCCAGAGTGGTTCGGCCGGAACCCGGACGCGAGGTCGGACACGATCGAGACCCGCGGCGTGGCAGTCCCTCAGTGCTCAACGCCCGGCGTCACCCTGGTGCTGGGGGAGCGGAGAGGGCTGGGGTCCTTGGTCCCGGCCGCGTGTGTCTGCGGAGCTCCAGGACTGCTGGTGGAGTCGCTCGAAGCCGTCGAGGAGGAGGTCGAGGGCGAACTCGAACTCGAACTGGTCGTCGCAGCCGATGGCGGAGTCGGGGTCGTGGGCGCTGGCGGTGGCGATCTCGATGATGTGCGGATACCGCAGGGCGACGTCGCGGAACATGAGCTCGCGCAGTTCGGGGTCGGCGGGAGGCGGGGGCGTGGGGAACACCTCCTGGGTGAAGCCCCACATCCTGCTGCCGAGCGCGTGCATGACGTGGTGAGTGAGGTCGGCCGAGAGTCCGCCGCCGCGGAAGGTGCCGATGAGGGAGTTCATGTACTCCAGGACCACCGGTGAGGCTTGGCCCCTGGACTCGATCAGCTGCGGTGCCCAGGGGTGATGAAGCAGGGCGCGTCGTGCGGAGAGGATGCGTCGTCGGACTGCCTGCTTCCAGCTTGGATCCTCAGCGGGCGGGTCGATCTCGCCGATGACGATGTCGACCATCCCGTCGAGCAGCTCGTCCTTGTTCGCCACGTGCTTGTAGAGCGCCATCGGCACCACGCCGAGCTCCTGCGCGAGACGGCGCATGCTCACCGCTTCGATGCCGGCGCTGTCGGCGAGTGCGACTGCGGCGCGCAGGACGCGGTCCCGGTTGAGGCGGGTCCGGGCGGTGGGACGACTGGTCTCGGCAGCGGGGTCCGACTGCACCTGGGTGGGGCGTGGAGGTCGGTCACTTGACATGGCGTACAGCGTACACCTACGTTCAGCCCGCCAGGGTGTACGCCGTATACCAATGCTCGTCCGAGAGGCCGCCATGACATCCACCCGCACCACCGCCACCGCCGCCGGTGTTCTCTTCCTGGTCACACATGTCACGTCGGTTACGGCGCTGGCCCTGTACGGCCCGGTCCTCAGCAACAAGCACTTCATCACCGGCTCGGGCCCCGAGACGCCGGTCCTCCTCGGGGCCCTTCTCGAAGTGCTCCTCGCCCTGGCGATCGTCGGCACCGCGGTCGCGCTGTTCCCCGTCATCAAGCGCACGAACGAAGCAGTGGCACTCGGCTACGTCGGGCTGCGCACCCTGGAGGCCGCCGTCGTCGCCGTCGGCGTCGTGCCGCTCCTCGCCGTGACAACCCTGCGCCACGACGTCCCCACACAGTCCGGCACTGTTCCTCTCGGGGAGGCGATGGTCGCCCTCCACAACTGGATGTTCCTGGTGGGCCCGAGCCTGGTGTGCGGGACCAACACCGTGCTCCTGGCCTACCTGCTGCACCGGTCCCGGCTCGTGCCCCGTTTCATCGCCGCCCTGGGACTCATCGGTGGTCCGCTGGTCTTTGCCTCGGGAACCGCCCAGATGTTCGGCCTCATCGACCAGATCTCGGTCTGGGCCGCGCTCGCGGCCATCCCGGTGTTCGCCTGGGAGATCTGCCTCGCCCTCTTCATGCTCGTCAAGGGCTTCCGGACTCCGGCCGAGGCGCACGCCGCCCTGGTGCCCTCTGCGAGCACCCTTGAGCCGACGGTGTTGTAGGCGGGCCCGTGCGGTCGGCCCTGTCCCGGCGGCCGCACGGCGCGAGTTGGTACGCGGAGGGGGACGGTTCCGAAGGAGGGTGGCGCAGCCCCGTCGCGTTGACGGCCGTGGCGGCCTGTCAGGTGCGGCTCGGTGCCGGCTCCGGCTCCGGCAGATGCGCTGCCGCGCGGCGGGGGAGCAGCAGCGGGGTCGCCAGCAGGAGCACGCCGGCCAGGCCGATGGCCGTGCGCGGGCCGAGCAGGCCGCCCAGCCCGCCCCAGACGGCCGTCAGGAGCGCGGTCGAGGCCTTGGTCGTCACCGTCCAGGCAGTCAGCGTGCGGGCGACCCGGTCGGTCGCGGTGCGCTCGAGGCGGTAGGTGGTGTAGACGGGGTTGAAGACCCCGCAGCAGAAGGTGAGCCCGAGCTCGACGCCCATCACCAGCAGCAGCCCGCCGGTGCCCGCCCCCATGAAGGCCAGGCCGACGGGCCAGACCGCGCGCAGGGCCCCGGCCACGGACAGGACCTGGTGCTGTCCGAACCGGGTGACGAGCGGTCGGGCCAGCCGCGAACCGAGCAGCCCGCCGATCGAGGGCGCGGCGAAGGCAAGGCCGTACTGCCACGGCGCGAACCCGAGTCGGCCGAGCATCAGGACGGCCAGCAGCGGCTGGACGGCCATCACCAGGCCGTTGAACAAGGCGGTGTTGAAGAACAGCGGACGCAGCGTCGCGTCGGCGAGGATGTACCGCCAGCCGTCCAGCAGGTCCCCGGCCCGCATGCGCGCGGCCTCCCGGCGCTCGGGCAGCGGCTCGTGGCCGCCCGTCGCGCGGATGCCCAGGGCCGAGAGCAGGTAGCTGACCGCGTCGGCCACCACCGTCGCCACCGGACCGAGGAGCCCGATCGCCGCGCCGCCCAGCGGCGGTCCGATGATCGTGGTCGTCCAGGCCGTGGACTCGAACCGTGCGTTGGCGACGAGCAGGTCCTCGGCCGGCAGCAGCGTCTTCAGGTACGCGCCGGAGGCGGCGCGGAAGGTGATGTCGGCCGCCGCGACGACGACCGAGACCAGCAGGAGCTGGAGGAAGGTGAGCACGCCGAGTGCGAACGCGGCGGGGATCGTCAGCAGCGCCGCGAACCGCACCAGGTCCATCGCGATCAGCACCGGCCGCTTGCGGCGGAACTCCGCCCACGGGCCGAGCGGCACCGCCACGGCCGCGCCCACCGCAGCCCCCACGGAGGAGAGCGCGGCGACCTCGGCCGGTCCGGCGTGCAGGATCCGGATGGCGATCAGCGGGAACCCGCCGAAGGCGAGCCACGTGCCCAGCGCGCTGGTCCCGTACGCTGCCCAGAGCCACCCGAAGCGCCGCCCGAGCCGATGTCCGAGCAGACGTCCCAGCCGGTGCCCGCTCCTCATGCCCGCCGCCCCTCGCCACTCACCCGCACAACCGATCCGCGATCGGAAGCATCAAAGCGGGCACCATGCCCGGCGATCAAACAACCGCAGAGCCGCCCGGCCACAACCAACGGTTGTGCGCATACGATATCGACATGGACCTCGCCACCGTCCGGACCTTCGTCACCGCCGCCGACGCGGGGCAGTTCCAGGAGGCCGCCGCCGAGCTGGCGGTCACCCAGCAGGCCGTCTCCAAGCGCATCGCCACGCTGGAGCGCAACCTCGGCGTGCGGCTGTTCACCCGCACCGCGCGCGGCGCCGAGCTCACCATCGACGGACAGGCGTTCCTGCCCCACGCGCGCGAGCTGCTGCGCGTCGCCGAGCGCGCGGCCGCGTCCGTGCGCACCGGCCGCCGTCCGCTGCGCGTCGACGTGATCGCCTCGCGCGTCGCGCCGTCGGGCCTGATGCGCGGCTTCCACCGCGCACACCCCGAGATCGACCTCGACGTGGTGATGCTGTTCGACATCGAGACGGCCGTCGCCGCCATCCGGTCCGGTGCGATCGACGCGTCCTTCCGCGCCGTCGCCGTGCCCGGCCGGCCCCTGCCCGAGGGCATCGAGTCCGTCCGGGTGCTCGACGAGCCGCTCCAGCTCCTCACCGGCCCCGCCCACGCACTGGCGGGCGCCCGGTCGGTGTCCGTCGCTCAGCTCGCCGGGCACCGGATCTGGATGCCCGGCATCGTCCCCGGTACCGAATGGACCGCCTACTACGACGACCTCGTCGCCGAATTCGGCCTCACCATCGAGGCGACCGGCCCCAACTTCGGCTCCGACGCTCTCCTCGACACCATCGCCGACACCCCGGCCCTGGCCACCTTCATGGGCGCGGACACCCGCCTCGTCTGGCCCGCCGACCACGGCCTGCGCCGCATCCCGGTGACCGACCCGACGCCCGTCTACCCGCACTCGCTCCTCTGGCACCGCGACAACCCTCACCCCGCGCTGGCCACCCTCCGCGCCCACCTCGCCGCCACACCGGCCGGCCCCGACGCCGCCGGCACCTGGGCGCCAGGCTGGGTGATTCCGCGCTGAGCGCCGCCGCGGCGCCTTCGACCATCGTGGCCGGATCGACGGACGGTGACTCGGGGGGAGACAGACGTGGCCACAGGTTGCCTCCGACTGCCCCTCCGTACGCCTCATGTGCCTTGACGGTGATCAAGGCTGTGAACTGCCAACTCAGCACAGGAACCCCAGATAGGGAGCGCTCACCCAGCCCCAGCGATCACTGAACTTCGGAGCCCTTACAGCGCGCCTGTCGGTGGAGCAGGAAGTGCTGTGGTCGGCGTTCCTGCTCGACCGGGCGCGCCTGTGTGTGCAGAAGGTCCGTCGCTCTGCCACGGTCAACCGTGGCCCGACCACGGCCGGCCCCGGCGGGTCCGAGTCGGCGCGGGCTCGAGCGCGGGGCGAGGGAGGACATCGCGGATGGGCAGCCGGGCGGGGTCGCGATGATGCATGACGCGCCGACCACCAGCCGCTGGGGGCTGTAGGCGGCCAGCACGTATGTCAATCCCTTTGGCTGAGGGTGCGTCAGACCAAGGTTGTGATGCAGAACGGGTGGCCCGCCGGATCCAGGAGCACCCGCCAGCGGTCGGGCTGCGGCTGGAACTCGGGCTTGGCGGCGCCCAGGTCGAGAAGTCGCCTCTCAGCGATGTCCAGGTCGTCCACGCCCAGCTCGATGTGTGCCTGCTTCTCCTGGGCGGGCTCCGGCCAGGTGGGCGGGCGGTAGTCGGTCAGGCGGTTGAAGCCGAGACCCGTCGCTCCGTCCTTACCGAGCAGGACGAAGTCGTCGCTGGAGAAGAGGACTGACATGCCGAGCAACTCGCCATAGAAACCAGCCATTTCGGCGGGGTCGGCGCAGTCGAAGGTGACGGCGGCATAGCGGAACGCGGGTGCGGAAGCGGCGTTGGTGGTCATGAGGGGAACGCTATGCCGTGACCCGGACAGTTCCGGTCCTGGTTGCGGCGTGGTGTGGAAAACTCTTTCGAGTGATCAGCTCCTCCGCCCGCCTGCTACGGCTGCTCTCCCTCCTGTCCTCCCGGCCGTCGTGGACCTGCGCCGAACTGGCCGAGCGCATTCAGGTCACGGATCGAACGGTCCGGCGGGACATCGCCCGGCTCCGGGAGCTCGGCTACACCGTCGACTCCGAGGCCGGCCCATGGGGCGGATACCGCCTCCGCGCCGGCTCCCGGGTGCCACCGCTGATCCTTGACGACGAGGAGGCGCTGGCCGTGGCGGTCGGACTGCGCGAGGCGGCACTGAGCGACGCCGTGGGAGGGGACCAGGCCGCACTGTCCGCCCTGCTGAAGCTGCGCCAGGTGCTTCCTCGGCGGATCGCGGAACGGTTGGGTGAGCTGGACGACGCGTGTGTCAGCCTCCCTGCGGCCGACGGACCGCGGATCACGACGGGCCTGTTGCTTGAGCTGGCAGTTGCCTGCCGGCGGGGCGAGCGTGCCCGGTTGTCGTACGTCGATGCGGAGGGACGGGCCACGCTCCGGGACGTAGACCCGTACCGTCTCGTCCACACCGGCCGCCGCTGGTACTTCGTTGCGCGGGACGTGGCACGAGGCGAGTGGCGGACGTTCCGGGCCGACCGGGTCGACCGCCTCCAGCCCACCGGCCTGCCGGCGGACCTCACCGACCCGCCCGACCCGGCGCGGCTGGTCTCCCGCAACATCGCGAACGGCCCTTACCCCCTGTCCGCGACCATCCGTCTCCCACTCCCCATGGACGCGGCGCTACGGCTCGTCCCCGCAACGGTCGGCACCCATCGCTTCGACGGCCCGGACACGACCCTGGTCGACATAGGCGGCCCCGATCCGGACGGCCTCGCCCGCTACCTCCTCGGCCTGGGAACCCCGCTGCGCGTCCTCGCGCCGGAGTCGGTACGACAAGCACTGCTGCGCCGCACGCGGGAACTTCTCGAGGCCCATGGATGAGGGTGGGGACAGCGCACCGTGAGACCTGCCACGAGGACCGGTGCCCACAGCCCCCAGGACCGAGCTCGACGGCATCCGGCGGCCCACTCGCCGATGGCGCTGCCGTGCGAAACGGAATGCGGATGACATCTACCGGGACACCGGGCCGATCGCCGCGGTGGTCGTCGACTGCGTGGATCCACGGGCCATGGCCCGGTTCTGGGACGAGGCGATGGACTGGACCCTGCACGAGGTGACCGACGACCACGCGGTGTTGCGCAACGCCAAGGGTGTCGGCCCGTATCTCGAGTTCCTCCATACGCCCGACGTGAAGACCGTGCCAGACCGCATCCATCTTGACCTGCTGCCGTACCCCGGTGACGACAAAGCAGCGGAGGTGGCCCGGCTGCGAGCCCTCGGCGCCACCGACCTCGACCTCGGCCAGCGCGACGTCCCGTGGACGTGCCTGGCCGACCCGGAGGGCCACGAGTTCTGCGTCCTCGCCCCGTCCTGACGAGGCAGGTACGGGCGGAGCTCCACGGGCTCGGCCTCTGGTCAGGCGCTGTGCGCGGGCCCGCTCCTCCGAAACGGACGGAGCATCGAGCACGTCTTCTGCACCACCGTCTCGGCAGCAGCCGCCTGTCCGGCATCGGCGTCCGGGCTCAGGATCGCGTGTGGAGTTGCTGGAGGAACTGCTGGAAGGTGTGCACTTCGCTGCCGGTCAGAGGGGCGCCGTGGGCGAAGCCGACTGCCTGGAGATCCTGGGGGACGCGGGCCAGGCTGCCGGGTCACAGGTCGGGATCGGCGGCGAGTGCGGCGGGGCCGATGGCGAGTTCGCCGCGGTTGAAGGCTGCGTCGCCCATGAGGATGGTCCGGTTCGATTCGTGTAGCAGCACGATGTGGCCGGGTGAGTGGCCGGGAGTGTGGATGACGCGCAGCCCGTCGCTGTCTTCTACCACTTCTCCGTCGGTGACCGTGCCGTCGGCGGTGGTGGGGGTCCAGTGGAGTTTGGGCAGGTGGTCGATGAAGCGGCCGATGGCTCCGGATCGTCCTCGGGCCGGTACGCGTCCGGCTGCCAGCCAGGCACGGTCGGCGTCGTGGATGAGGATGTGCGCGCCGGTGTGGCGGCGGAGTTCGGCGGCGCCCTGTACATGGTCGGGATGGGCATGGGTGAGGATGACGCGGCGGATGCCGGAGGGCTTGCGGCCCAGGTCGGTGACCGTGTGGAGAAGCACCTCGGGGGCCTCGGCCCAGCCGACGTCGACGAGGGTGAGGCCGTCGTCGCCGTCGATGAGGAAGGCGTTGTCACGTTTGCTGGTGGCGATCCGGGTGACGCCCGGGGCGAGCTGGCTGTGCATGAGAGTTCCTTGAATCGTGAAGTGTGCAGTCAGTCCCTGAGGGCGGGAGAACGGTGCCGAGGCGGCGCCGATACCGCACCCGGCAGCGGCTCAGTGGCCGCGTGCGGGCTGGGCGGGTATGTATAGCCTTCGCGCGCGAGTTTGGGCAGGATGCCGCAGTTGGCGAGGACGTCGAGGACCAGGGGCGGGAGCGCGCCACCGGCGAGCAGGGTTCCGGTCGTGGTGTTCTCGGCCAGCCTTCGGCGAAGTCGAGGCGTGCGGTGTCGCCGTCGGTAAACGCTGTGGTGGCGCCGGGGACGGTGAGGGCGGCCAGGCCGTGGTTGATGCAGTGGCGCAGGAACAGGGAGTTGAACAGGGGGCCTGCGCCCAGGGTGCGGAAGATCGACAGGGTGCAGAACGGCAGGACGGCTGCCACCAGTCGGGAGAGAACACAGGTGCGGCCCAGGGCGGTGTTACGGACCTCGGTGGGGAACAGTTCGGCGCAGTACAGGAGCTTGGGTGCGCATGCATCGATCGCTGTGGTGGTCTCCTGAACGGCCCGACCGCGCCGATAGGGTCGGGGCGTGGACCGCAGCAGTACGCAGCCGGACGACGCGTTCGCCGGGCAAGTGCGGGGGGAGTTGTCGCCCCGGACGGCCCGGGTGCTGTGGTGGGGGTCGGCCGGTCTGGTGCTCGCCGTCCTGGGCACCGCGGTGCTCGTCGCGGGCGTGGAGCACGGCCGCCGACTGCCCGTGGCCGTGGTCCTGGTCCTCGCGCAGGCCTGTGCCCTGAGGTGGCAGGCGCGCGCGCCGGTCGCCGTGCTGGCCGCGGACGTGGTGACGGGGCTGGCGGTGTGGGTGTTGCTGCCCGCGGTGACCTTGACGGGGGCGCTGCTTGCGGCGCAGGTCACGTTGTGCGTGTTGTCGGCCACCGGACCGCGGCGGGTGTCGGTGCGGGCGCTCGCGGTGATGTGCCTGCCGGCACCGCTGGCGTTCGGCGCGGCCGGCCCGGCGGGCCTGACGGTCTATCTGCTGGCGGTGGTCCTGGCATGGACCGCGGGGCAGTGGCGCAGGGCGCAGCAGGAGCGCACGAGCGCGGAGTTGCGCCGGGCCGTGGTGGATGAGCGTGCGCGGATTGCGCGCGAGGTGCACGACGTCGTGGCGCACACCTTGTCCGTGATGGTCATTCAGGCGGGCGCCGCGGACGATGTGTTCACCCAGCGGCCCGAACAGGCCCGTCAGGCGCTGCGGGCCATTGAGACGGGCGCCCGCTCGGCGCTGGCTGAACTGCGCCTGCTGTTGCGTGCGTTCCGGCCCGATGCGGGCGAGGACGGGGCGGGGCAGGACGGAGTGGGGGAGCAGCGGGAGCCAGGGCCCACGCTCGCGCGCCTGGACGAGCTGGCCGACACCGTGCGCGCCACCGGGATGACCGTGCATGTGCACCGCGAGGGCGCCACCGACTGTTTGCCGGCCACGGTGGACCTGGCGGCGTACCGGATCATCCAGGAGGCTCTCACCAACACGCTGCGCCACGCGGCCGGCGCCGACGAGGTGAGCGTGTGCGTGACGACCGAAGGAGAGTGCGTGAAGGTCACGGTGGTCGACAACGGACGTAGGGCGCAAAGCCTTTCGGCTGCGGCTGCGGCGGGAGCGGGACGCGGTCTGATGGGAATGAAGGAGCGTGCACGGCTCGTGGGCGGCAGCCTGCACGCCGGTCCGCTGCCGGCAGGTGGGTTCGAGGTGGCGGCGCGGCTGCCGGTGGAGCGTGCGACATGACGCTGCGCGTGGTGGTGGCTGACGACCAGGCCCTGGTGCGTACCGGATTCCGCATGATCATCGACGCTCGGGACGACCTCGAGGTTGTCGGTGAGGCGTCCGACGGCCAGGAGGCGGTGCGGCTGACACGGGAGCTGGCGCCCGACGTGGTGCTGATGGACGTACGCATGCCCGTCGTGGACGGCATCGCGGCGACCCGCCAGATCGTGGAGGGCGGCAGTGGGGCCCGGGTGCTCGTGCTGACCACCTGGGACGTCGACGCGCACGTGGTCGCCGCGCTGCGGGCCGGGGCGAGCGGCTTCCTGCTGAAGGACATGCGTCCCGCTGAACTCGTCGACGCGATCCGCCTCACCGCGCGCGGCGACGCGCTGTTGGCGCCGACCGTGCTCGGCCGCGTCCTCGACCGGTTCCTGCGCACCACGCCCGACCCGGCGCCGCCGCCCTCCCTGCAGGACCTCTCCGGCCGCGAGCGGGAGGTGCTCACCCTGATCGGGCAGGCGCTGTCGAACGCGGAGATCGCCGAGCGGCTGCGCTTGTCGGAGGCCACCGTGAAGAACCATGTCACCGCGGTACTGCGCAAACTGGGCCTGCGCGACCGCGTCCAGGCCGTCGTCGCCGCCTACGACCACGGCCTCGTGCGGCCGCGCCGCCCCTGACCCCGCCGCGTCCTCCTCAAGGAGGAGGCCGGGCCCCACTCCTCCCGCGTTCCCAGTGCCGATCCGTTCCCACGGCGGATCCGTGGGTGAGGTGGCCGGCCATAGCGTCGAAGTGTGATCGACGACCTGCCCTGCCTCATGTATCTGCTCGCCCACGACGACGCGGCCGAAGGCCCCTACGACCGTTCCCGCACCCAGCTGCTGGTCCGTGCCGCCGCCCTGATCGACCTCGCGTTGCGCGGCCGGCTGGGGGAGGACGGCCGCGGCACCGTCACCGCGTCCAGCACACAACCGACAGGCGACCCCGTCCTGGACGGCGTTCTGCGCGACGCCGCCGCCGGACACGGCTGGAAGCACCTCGTGCGCCGCCACCGCAAGCGGACCCTGACCCAGGTGGAGGACCGGCTCGCCTCAGCGGGCGTGCTCACCGTGAGGGCACCCCGCACCCGCTTCGGCACACGGCGGCTGACCGTGACGGACGGCGCCGTGCCCGCCGCACTGCGCGCCCGCGTGTCCGCGGCGCTGCACGGAGACGGCCCCGTTCAGGAGATCCCCGCCGCCGACGCCGCGCTGCTGGCGTTGGCCGCGGCGGGGGGCGTCCGCTCGCTCGTGTCACGGCAGGACCAGAAGACGTTCCGGACCCGTATCGACGCCTGCACGGGGCGTCTCGCCACCCTCGCGCCCGGCCTGGAGAAAGCCGTACGCGCTCTGCCGATGACCATGATCGCCGCGCAGGGCGGCATGGGCGGCAGCTGACCGGATGGGGAGATGATGAGCATGCAGCGTGTCCTGACCACCCTGGGTTGCGCCCTGGCCACCGTGCTGGCGACGGCCTGGTCCGCAGCGCCACCAGCGGAGTCCGCCCGGCCCGCCGCCACCACAACGGTACGCACCCACGACGGCCCGGTGCGGGGCGCCGCCCACGACGGCTACCGCACCTTCGAGGGCATCCCCTACGCCGCGCCTCCGGTCGGCAGGCTGCGCTGGGCGCCGCCCCGCCGCGCGGCCCCCTGGTCCGAGGTACGGGACGCGACGCGGCCCGCAAGCGCCTGCCCGCAGCCGGCCGGCGAGGTGCCCGGAGGCAGCACCGACGAGGACTGTCTCCACCTGAACGTCACGACGCCCGACGGCACGGGACCGGCACGCCCCCGGCCGGTGATCGTCTGGCTGCACGGCGGCGGCTTCACCACCGGAGCGGGCAGCTCCTACGACGCCCATCGCATGGTCACCCGCGGCGACGTCGTGGTCGTCACCGTCGACTACCGCCTCGGGGCCCTCGGTTTCCTCGCCCACAGCGGGCTGCCCGACTCCGGCGCCTTCGGCCTGGCCGACCAGCAGGCGGCGCTGCGCTGGGTCCGTGCCGAGATCGGTGCCTTCGGCGGCGACGCGCACAACGTGACGCTGGCCGGCGAGTCGGCGGGCGGGTACAGCGTCTGCGCCCAGCTCGCCTCACCCGCCGCCGCGGGGCTCTTCGAGCGGGCGATCATCGAGAGCGGGCCGTGCACAGGCCGCCCCGGCCGGCCGTTCGCCCCGTCCTCCGTCCCCCTGTCCACGGCGCGCGCCGCGGGCGCGGACCTCGCGGCAAAGGTTGGTTGCAGGTCCACCCGCAATGTGGTGGCCTGCCTGCGGCGCGTGGACGTCTCCCGTCTGCTCGCGGCCCAGGACACCGACCAACGGCCCGCTCACGCCACCCCGTTGCTGCCCAGCGACCCCGCAGCGGCGATCGCCGCCGGCCACTTCCCCCACGTCCCCGTCCTCATCGGCAACAACCACGACGAGGGCAACGGCTGGGCCGCCGGGATCATTCAGGCCGGCCATCCCGTCACTCCCGACACCTGGCCCGACGTCGTGGCCGCCTTCTTCCCCTCCCCGGGGCAGGCGAAGGCGATCGTCCGCGAGTACCCGGTGCACCGCACCGACGGCGGCCCGGTGTTCGGCGCGGTCATCGGCGACGCCAACTTCGCCTGCCCGACGACGCGCACCGACAGCCTGCTCGCCGCCCACGTGCCCCTCTGGCGCTACGAGTTCGCCGACGAGCACGCCCCGCCGCTCACCCCGGGCACGCCACCGTTCCCACTCGGCGCACCGCACGCGAGCGAACTGCCCTACCTCTTCGACCTGGGCGGCCGCCCCCGGGACCTGACCGCGGCACAGCACCGGCTGGCCGACACCATGATCGACTACTGGACCCGCTTCGCCCGCACCGCCGACCCGAACGGCCCGTCGCTGCCGCACTGGTCCCGGCAGACGGTGCTCTCCCTGGCGCCGGACGACATCGTCCCCACGCGCACGGTGCAGACCCGCCACCACTGCGCGTTCTGGAACACCCTCGGCTGATCACAGAAACGACCGCCGTGAGGATCCGCGGGGGCAGCCGGCTCGATGGCGCCCCAACGGGGCACAACCACGTCAGCGTCGAGGAGTGCCGAGAACGGCAGGAGCCACGTCACCGGCAACGAACCGACGAGAAACCCACTACACGGACCCCGGGGAGACACCCATGAACGAAACCCTCGCCAGGCGCCTGACGGGCCTTACCGGCATCGCCACCGCGGCCGCCTTCATCGTCGAAGTACCCCTGTACTTCATCTACTCCGGCCCGCCGCCGGACTCGAACGTCCTGGCCAGGCTACTGATCGGAATTCTTGGGCCGGCGTTCCTGACCGTGTTCGTGACGGTCTTCCGTGAACTGGTCAAAGGGGCGGACCCCGTCTACGAATGGGTCGGCACGATGGCCTTCGCCACCGGACTGGTCTACGCGACGATCACCCTGGTCTCCAGCGGGCTGGAAGCCGGCGCGGTCATCGCCGCCGACCACCCGATCGACCCGACCATCACGGTCAGCGGCACCTACATCCTCTACGGGGCGATCGGCCGCCTCATGCTCGCGCTTTTCCTGACCGCCGTGGGCTACGGAATCTCCCGTACGAAGTCGCTGCCGCGCTGGGCCGGCCGCTCTGCCTTCGTCCTGGCAGGGGTCAACCTGGTCTTCGTGCCGTCCCTGTTCTTCGGCAATGCCCCCACGCACTTCTACGCGGCGAACGGCTGGGGCACTACCGCCCTGATGGGCGCCTTCTTCAGCTACTGGATGCTCGCCCTGGGTATCTCCACCTACCGCAGCGCCACACGACGTGCGCCCGCCGGCTCACCGGCTCCGCAGCACTGACGCCGCCTGCGCATGAGATGGTCGCGGTGCCCTGGATGGGGGACCTTCGCAGGCGCGGCCCGTGAGGAAGCCGGGCGGGACAGCGTCGGCTTGAGCCGGGTCCGTCAAACGAACGGTGTACCAGGGCGGTTGGGTTACTGGCGGCCCGCTGAGAGCCGGCCGTCGAAGGTGATGTCGAAGGCGTTGAGCGCCGTCTTCCAGCGCATGGTCCAACGGGACTGGCCCTTAACGGTGGGGTCGAGCGACATGATGGCCATGTAGACGCTCTTCAACGCGGTGACTCGAGCTCAACCGGAGGACGGGAGCGGGGCCAGCCTTCGATTGCTGTTGCGCTTCTTCGAGCGACGGCACCCCGGAGCACCTCCCCGCACTCGGTGGGGCGGGCGTCACCGAACTCGTCGTCGGCGCACGCCCGGCCGCACCCCACGCGGCGGCCACCTGGGCCGGCGGAACTCGCCCGGACCTGGATTCGCCCGGAGTAATTGACCGGGCCGGCAGGGGCACCAGCCGATGTTCCACAACGTCAAGCTGGGTGACGTGGCCCAAAAGGTGCGCTCCGAAGGGTTCGGGCCGACCGGACCATCAGTGGTCCTCTCGGTATGGGGCGGGCAGGCGACGGGGGAGTGCGCTTGCCCGCCCCGGGGAAATGACCCGCACAGGCGGGGGAGCGTGCAGTGCAAAGCCGTGATCACGGCTCACCGGTTACAGCGCACCAGGCGCCGCAACCGACGGCCGCCGGCCGTAGGGGGTCTCTCCAGCCAACGACGACATGGTGCACCGGCGACCAAAGGCGTTCCTCAACGGTGCGCGCCCGTTGCGTCCGGCAGCTCCGGGCCCAGCCGTTGAAGCGCAGACCACCTTGGGCGAGTACGTCGCGAAGTTGTCCAGCCGGTGGCGTGGGCATGCAGTAGTGCTGCTCTACCCGCCTGCTGCGGTAGACGGTCCCGACGCCTGTGCCGGGCACCGTTGGCGAGACGGGGCTCGCGCCGCTGCCCGGGCCGTGCAGCGGCGCGACGACATGCCCGTCCGTCGGCTATCGGTCCGTCCCGAAGTAGCGGTCTCCGAAGTCGCCGATGCCGGGCACCATGTAGGCGTTCTCGTTCAGCCTCTCCTCGATCGCGGAGGTCACGATCCGCACCCCGGGGAAGCGCTCGCACACCGCCGTGATGCCTTCCGGCACGGTGATGAAGTTGACGAAGACGATGTGCTCCTCGGGGACGCCCAGTTCGAGCAGCAGCTCGATGGCGGCCACCGCCGTGCCGCCGGTCGCCAGCATCGGGTCGAGCAGGAGGACGTGGCGGTCGGCGACGTCGTCGGGGAGCGCCTGGTAGGACAGGTGCGGCCGCTTGGTCGTCTTGTTCCGCTGAATGAGGATCTTGCCGATCCTGATCCCCGGGATCACCGCGCGCAGTTCGCTCTCCATGCTCTCCCCGGCACGCACGATGGGCACTGCGAGCAGCCCGTCGGCGAAGCGCAGCCCGTGGTACGTACTGCCGACGGGAGTCTGGACGTCGTACGGCTCGAAGGGCAGGAGGTCGAGGGCGGCCTCGGTGAGGAGGCGGATGATCCGGCCGGCGTGGAAGACGAAGTCCTGACGGCTGGCGTCACGGTTGCGGATGACGGTGTGCAGCGCGCGCAGCTGGTTCGTCTGGGGCAACAGGTGGACGTTGCGGCCGAGGTACTGCTCGATGGAGGCGACGGGTGCGGGGCCGGTCCACGCGGTCACATCGGTGGTCTGCTGGAGTGCGGTGGTCATCTCTGGTCCTTGCGTGGGGAGGCGGTCAGTCGGCCGGCGGCTGCTCGAAGGTGGGCGGAAGCTCGGGTGTCGCGGTGAACTGGCCCGCGGCGACCCGGTAGATCGACCTGCCGCCCGTGCGATGCCACAGCTCGCGCATCACGTGGACGAGCTTGGGGTTGTGCTCTTCCTCCTCCTCGACGGCCCTGGCGATGTGCCAGTCCCATTCGCGGGCCCAGCGGGGGTCGCAGGGGTCGTCCGTCGCGGTGTCGAAGAGGGCGTCGAGCGCGGTCAGCTTTCCGGGACGGGAGAAGTGGCCGCGGGAGAACAGCACCCCCAGGATGCCGGTCCAGTAGGCCCTGACCACGTCGGGGCGCTGTCCGGTGGGGAGGGCGTCGGAGATGGCCCGCATCGCGTGCAGTGCGGTGATGAGGTGCAGGAGGAGGAAGTCCCCCGGTTCCGCCAGGTACAGCAGGGTGACCAGGTAGGCGAGCTGGTCCCAACTGGCGGCGGGGTCCTGTCCCTCGATCCAGCCGGGGGTGTCGTGGATGAGCGGGTGGCCCTCGCCGAGCATTCGGGCGATCCGGTACTGGAGTCCGGACCTGAGCAACTCGGGGTGGATGCCGGCCGAGGTCTCGCCGACCAGGTCCTCCACCCAGGCCCCGAGCTGCGGCTGGTTCGCCTCCCAGTGGCCGGCGATGCGCAGCAGCGAGTCCTTCGGTTCTTCCGCGCCGTGTGCGCCGGAGGGGACTGAGCGCTCGGGATGGCAGCTCACATAGGAGAAGGCCAGGTAGGAGATGCCCTCGATGGCCATCCAGCGGTGGCCCGCGGCCAGTGCCCAGCCCAGGTGGATGGTCGCGTGCTGGAGCGCTCCGGCCCAGCCGGGGAGCAGGTGCGGAAGGTAGCGGCGCAGCAGTTCGGGCATCCCGAGTTCCCGCTCGCGCCGGTCGAAGAACTCACAGTAGGCGGCCCAGTCCTGGCGCTTGCCGACAAGTTCGAGCCAGTTGTCGTCGTCGAGGGTCCGGCCGGGCGGCCTGGCCGGTTCGACCGCGCAGCCGTACGGCGTCATCCTGATGTAGTTGTCGTGGTAGTCCTTGATCCGCTCTGGCGCGACGCCGAGGCCGGCGAGCGCGACCACGGCGTGTTTGACGTGGTTGGTCAGATGACCGTTGAACTCGATGTGGTACGTACGGTCGTCCAGCAGTCCGTCGACCACGCCGGTGTCGCGCAGTGCGGCGAGGATGTACGCCACGACCTCGGGGAACGTCTCGGCCACGTGCGACGGCCGGGCGGACGCGAGTTCCGCCCTCCCGTGCACTCCGTAGGTGACCGCGATCGCCCCGGTCCCGGCGGCGTGCGCCATCTTCAGGTCGTGGGTGGTGTCGCCGACCATCACGGCGTGCTCGGGGCGGGCGCCGAGCTGTTCGAGGATGCGCAGCCCCGACTCGGGGTGCGGCTTGGGGTGGGTGACGTCGTCCGCGCCGATCAGCACGGCGAAGTGGTCACGCAGTTCGGCCGCGGTGAGCAGGGCGTCGGCGCTGGCGTGGAACTTGCTCGTGGCCACCGCCAACGTCACGCCGCGACGCCGCAGTTCGGCGAGTCCCTCGGCGACGCCGGGGAAGACCAGTGAGCGGGCGCGGGGCAGGATGACGGTGCGGAATGCCTCCTGGTAGCGCGCGACGCCGTCGGCGATGCGGGGGTCGTCCTGCGGGACGCCCAGCAGCTTGGCGAACGCCTGCTCCAGTGGCAGACCGATGGTGGCCCGGACGTCCGCCTCGTTCCGCGGGCTCTCACCGAGGGCCTCGAAGGCGGCGGCGAAGGTCTCGACGATCGCCCGCGGGGAGTCGACGAGCGTCCCGTCCAGGTCGAACATCGCCACGTGTGTCACGGCTGCCTCTTTTCTTTCCGTTTCCCTGGTGGCGCTCACTGTGTCTCCTCGCGTCGGAGCCGGGCGTGGGCGGCGGCGAGCCGGCCGCCGACCTCGGCGGTGTTGATGAGGACGGCCATGTTGGCCGTGGCGGAGCGGCCCTCGGTGGCGCGGTCCACGGCGCGCATGACGTACTTCGTCACGGCACCGCCCCGCACCCCGTCGGCCTCGGCACCGCGCAGCGCCGCGGCGATGGCCTCCTCGATGTCGTCCCCGTCGATCGCGTCCTCCTCCCGGGTGGGGCTGGTGATGAGGACACCGCCGGAGTTGCCCAGGGCCCAGTGGGTGTCCACGGCCCTGGCGATCTGTGTCTCGTCGTCCAGCCGGTGCGGGGCGCTGAGCCCGCTGGAACGGCAGTAGAAGGCCGGGAAGTCGTCGAAGCCGTAGGAGATGACCGGAACGCAGTGGGTCTCCAGGAACTCCATGGTCAGGCGGAGGTCGAGGATCTTCTTCGCGCCGGCGCAGACCACCGCCACCTTGGAGCGGGTGAACTGGATCAGATCCGAGGAGATGTCCATGGTGGTCTCGGCGCCGCGGTGGACGCCGCCGATGCCGGCGGAGGAGAAGAAGGTGATGCCGGCGAGTTCCGCCGCCACCAGCGAGGAGGCGACGGTGCTGGCGCCCATGCCGCCGGAAGCGAGCACGGCCGGCAGGTCCCTGCTGCTGACCTTGGGGATGCCGGGGGTGGAGGCGAAGCGCTCGATGTCCGTGCCGGTCATCCCGATCAGGATCCGGCCGCCGTCGATGCCGATGGTGGCGGGCACCGCACCGCCGGCTCTCACGGCTTCCTCCACCTTGCGGGCGGTCGCCGCGTTGTCCGGGTAGGCGAGTCCGTGGGTGATGACGTTCGACTCCAGGGCCACCACCGGGTCGCCGTCGGCGAGGGCCGCGGCCACCTCCTCCGTGAAGACCAGCGGGACGGAATGCGGGCCGGGTGTGCGTGTCGTCATGGGTTTCCTTCCAGGAACCGGGGTGCGGCGGTCAGTAGTTGGGCGTCTTGCGGAGCAGGTCCTGACGGCGGACGATCTCGGGCTCGTAGACCTGCTCGTGCCAGGCCTCCTGCTCGACCGGTTCGATGGCGATGGAGACGACGTCCTCCTTGCAGCCGAAGGCGTTGCTCACCGCCGAGGTCAGTGCGGCGAGGAGTTCCTCCTCCTGCGCCTCGCTGAGGGCGACGGGGAAGTGCTTGATGTTGATGTGGGGCACTCCGGCCTCCTGGGAGATGACGCGGGACAGGGCGACCTGGCCCGGAAGCGGGAAACCGGCAGCCGTGCGCAGCCGGTCGTTGACCAGCGCGGCGAGTTCGGTGACGTGCGGCGCGCGCAGCAGTTCGTAGTGGCCGGACGGCAGTTGGTGCACAGCGGGCGGCCGGACGGAGAAGGCGCCCTGGCGCTCGACGAAGGAGTAGTCGTCGTCGTTGGCCTTGACGAGCGTCACGGGGGCGTTCAGGCGTCGCCCGGCCAGCTCGTGGAACTCGTACGCCGGGGAGTAGGTGCGCTTGACCATGCCGGTGACGGCCTGGACCAGCTCCGTGCCGAGGCCGGGCAAGCGGCTGGTGACGAAGTCGACGAAGCTGTCCTCGTCGGTGACGGTGCGCAGGCAGTCGTCCAGTTGCGGGCCGCTGAGGGTTCCGGCGAAGACGGAGTGGAGGAGGGCGACGAAGGCCCGGTCGGCGAAGTCCGCCCGGCCCGTCGAGCCGGCCGTGTCCTCCTCGCGCAGGCGCGGCATGCCCGGGGCGATGAGGAAGAGGTGTTCCACCCGCAGGCCGGCCTGCTCCATCTGTCGGGCCGCCTCGAAGGCGACCCGGGCGCCGAACGAATAGCCGCACAGGATGTAGGGACCTTCGGGCTGGACGCTGAGGATGGCCTCGACGTCCGCCATCGCCATCTCGCGGACCGTGGTCCAAGGGTCCTCGCCACGGTTGATGCCGTGCGCCTGGATGCCGTGGACGGGCCGGTCCTTGCCCAGGGCGGCGGCCAGCGGGCGCAGGTTCATGGGGTAGCCGCCGAGGCCGGGCCAGCAGTGGATCGGCGTGCCGGTGCCCTCCGGCTGGAGCGGGACGAGCCGGGTCAGGGGCTCTGACGACTCGGCGTCGAGCCGGGCGGCGAGCTTCTCGACGGTGGGCGCGTCGAACAGCACCTGGAGAGGAAGCGTTCCTTCGAACGCCTTGTTCATCCGGTTGACGAGCGTCACGGCGAGCAGGGAGTTGCCGCCCAGCTCGAAGAAGTCGTCCGTGACGGAGATCTGCTCCTGCTTGAGGACGGTCTGCCACAGATCGCGCAGGCGGCGCTCGGAACGGGTGCGAGGTGCGACGAACATCCTTGGGGCCAGGGAGAGTTCGCCTTGCTGTGAGGCCTCCAGGGCCTTGCTGTCGATCTTCCCGTTGGCGGTCAGGGGCAGCCTGTCCAGGACGATGATCCGGTTGGGCAGCATGTAACGGGGCAGTAGTCCGGCGAGGTCCTCCTTGATCAGCTCGGCCGGTCCCTGCATGTGGACCACGTCCTCCTTCATGTCCTCGCCGCGCAGCTGCTCGTCGCTGACGCGCCCGCCGACGAAGAAGTACGACGGTCCCGTGGGCAGTCCGCAGTCGGTGAGGATCCTGTTCAGCCGCTTGGCCGCGGGCAGGTCGTTGCCGGTCCTGGAGCTGTAGCCGGAGGACATGAAGCCGAGGTTCAGGCCGTTCATCTGCAGGCGCTGCAGCTTGCTGCCCAGGTCGAGGTAGTGCCGCCAGGAGTCAGGGCCGGTGGCGACGAGGCTGATGCCGAGGCCCGCCCCTTCGTAGACCCGCTGGTTGATGGCGATGACGTGCTTCTTGAGCACCAGGTCGTCCGAGATACGGACCAGGGAGGCGTCGGCGTACCGGTACTGACCGGCCCGCAGTCCGTCGACCCGCCCCGCGTGCGCCTGGACATAGATGTCCAACGCGCCGGCGCTCGCTGTCGCGTCGTGGGGTACGAGATCGAACGTGCCCAGGTAGTGGTCTTCCGCGGCGCAGTCGAGCCGGTGCAGGACCGCGGGCCGGTACTCGGCGGCGGTGATGCCGAGGCCGTAGGAGGGGAGCACCTCCTCGAACAGGCCGACCATGTGCCCGGCCTCGATCTCCAGGACCTCCCGGATGTTGTTGCGGTAGACCGGCTCGATCGCGCTGTGCTTGCCGAGAAAGTGGATCCTCGCCCGCGGGGCGGACTGCCGCGGGGTGGGGCCGATCAGCACCAGGTGGTGGTGGAGTGGGTGGTAGTAGTACAGGCCCGGGTCGATGCCCGCGATGCCGTCGAGTTCGAGGTACAGCTGGGCGGCGTACAGGGAACCGGGCGAGGCATAGGCGTACTTGGGCAGCAGCCGCTGGTCGCTGAGGTACTGGCCGAAGTTGCGGAGGATCCCGCCGAGTTCGGCCCGGCTCAGGCTCTCCGGGGTGCGCGGGGCCACGCCCGGCCGGGCGGCCGGGGCCAGCAGGCGCAGGATGTCGTCCCGGTTCACCTGGCCGCCCTCGTAGCAGCGGTACGTCTTGCGGGCGAAGGCCAGGGCCCGCTGCTCCGGCGTGGCCTCGGCGCCGGGGAGTACGGTCACCGTGCGGCCGGCCAGGTCCGCGGCGTCGCGGCAGCCCGCGTGCGACAGCTGGGCCCTGACCTGGAGCCTGCTGCGCTTGGACTGGTGGTGTGCGCCGTGGTTGCCCTGGTCCATCAGGGCGGCTTCCTTGGGGTTCAGCTCCACGAAGGCGACCAGGTTCTGGAAGCCCGTGGCTTCGTCGTCCCTGAGCAGGACGGCCGAGCCGCGGACCCAGTCGTGCGTCTCGATCGCCTGGCGTATCTCGTCCAGCTCGACCCGGTAGCCGCGCAGCTTGACCTGGTTGTCCGTCCGCCCGACGAACTGCGTCGTCCCGTCGGCGTTGAGGTGGGCGAGGTCGCCGGTCCGGTACAGGCGGGCGCCGGGGGCGGGTGAGAAGGTGTCCTGCACGAACCTCTCGGCCGTGAGGTCGGGGCGGCCGAGGTAACCGCGGGCCACCTGGATGCCGCCGATGTGCAGTTCGCCGACCTCGCCGACCGCCGCCGGACGGCCGGTCGCGTCCAGGACGTGGAAGGTGGTGCCGCTGACCGGCGTGCCGATCGGCATGACCCGGGGGCCGTCCTGCACCGCGGTACGGTCCACGACGAAGGCGGAGGCGTTGATGGTGCACTCGGTCGGCCCGTAGAGGTTGACGAGCGAGCAGTCCGGCACGGTGTCGAGGAACTGGGCGGCGAGGCTGCGGGACAGCGCCTCGCCGCCGCTGAACACCTGGCGCAGCGAGCCGCACTCGGCGAGTGTCTCGGTGTCGAGGAGTGCCTGCAGGAGCGTGGGGACGCACTGGAGGGTGGTCACACCGTGTCGTTGGACGGTGGCCACGATCGCCTCGGGGTCCCGGTAGATTCCAGGGGCGCCCATCACCACGGTGCTGCCGCAGGCGGGGGCGAGGATCTCCCACTGGGCGGCGTCGAAACTCAAGGGGGTCTTCTGGAGGATCGTTTTTCCGCCGTCGATTCCACAGGCTTCGGACAGCCAGCGCATCTGGCTGACGATGCTGCGGTGCTCGATCATCACGCCCTTCGGCTTCCCGGTGCTGCCGGACGTGTAGATGACGTACGCGAGATCTTCCGAACGGGCGGCTTCGCAGGAATCCAACCCTGCTGAGGACGTCCCCTCGCCAATGTTCTCCGCCGAATGGAAAACATCCGAACTGACGACCCGAACACCGGTCGGCGATATTTCTTGGAGGCGGGAACGCAATAACTCCTGAGTAAGGACGACTTCCACCCCTGCGTCCGCCATCATGTACGCGATCCGCTCCTCGGGGTATTCCGGGGAGAGCGGGACGTACGAACCGCCGGCCCAGAGGATTCCCCAGACGTTCGTCATCAGCTCCAGCGAGGGCTCCATGAACACGCCGACACGGCTGCCTCTGGTCACTCCGGCGTGCCTGAGGCGGGCTCCCAGAAGCCGTCCTTGGTCCAGCAGTTGGGCGAACGTCAGGCTCTGGTCCTCGTGGACCACGGCGGTCCGGTGTGGTGCGGCACTCGCCTGTTCGGCGAGCAGCGTCGTCAGGCTGGAATTACCGTGTGGGCTGTGGGCAATCGCGTGGGGGATCAATGGACCTCTCTTTTCCGCAGTAGCGGCATTTCCCAGGAATTCGCGCACTCATGGTGCCCTGAGGTAATCACTGATGGAAGACTAGGCGAGATTTTCCGGCCAGGTCAACCAATTCTGTGCGCGTTTGCGGAAGTTGATCCCGACTTCTTCGGGAATTCACTTGGCGGGCGCGGCCGGTAATTCCGGGCATGGCGAAGTCAATTCGCGGCCGCTGTGCGGCGGGGCCGGGAAGTGAACAAGAGAACAATGATGTGGGCCGCCCTTGATCGGGGGCGAGCCGGTGTGAAAATCGCCGTGTCGACGAGAGTTGCTCAGCCGATCTGGCGGTTGCGGCCCGCGAGCAGGCCGGCTCCGATCTGCGCCAGGGTCATTACCAGGATGAAGGCCAGAGGCGCACGCCAGCCGCCCGTGTGGCCGTAGAGCACGCCGACGATGAGGGGGCCGGGGATCGAGAGCAGGTAGCCGAAGCTCTGTACGAACCCGGAGAGCCGGACGACGGTGGCGCTGTCGCGGCCGCGCATGCTGATCATCGTCAGGGCCAGCGGGAAGGAACAGTTGGCCACGCCGAGCAGGAACGCCCACAGCCAGGGCGTGGTGGAGGCGGAGACCCACAACCCCGCGAATCCCGCAAGGCCGCACAGGCCGATTCCCGCCGCGATCCCGCTCTGGTTGCGCAGCTTTCCGGCCGCGGCCGACAGGGCGAAGGACAGCGGTACGCCGAGGAGCGAGGTGCCGGAGAACAACAGACCGGCACTTTCCGCGGACAGTCCGGCATCGCGGAACATCTGTGGCAACCAGCCGATGATGACGTAGGCGGAACTCGCCTGCAGCCCGAAGTACGCGGTGAGCGCCCAGGCGGTGGGGTCGCGGGAGATCCGGCTTCGTGGGTGTGTCTGCGGTTGGCCTCCGTCGTCCGCTGCGCCTGCCGCCGCCCGCCCCTGGTGGCGGGCGGCGGCGAGCCAGGGCGGAACGGCGATCGCCGCCAGGATGGCCCAGATCCCCAGGCCGTACCGCCAGTCGCCGCCGAACGCCTCGGTCAGGGGCACGGTGACGGCGGCAGCGGTCGAGGCGCCGACGTTCAGCGCCATGGAGTACAGCCCCGTCACCGCGCCCACCCGGTCGGGGAAGCGATGCTTGACGACGGCCGGGAGCAGCACGTTCGCGATGGCGATGCCGGCCAGTGACAGGGCGGTCAGTGCCACGAACAGGGCGGCGTCGGTGGCGAACGGACGCATCGCGAGCCCAGCCGTCAGCAACGTGGCACCGGCCGCGATCGCACCACTCGCGCCGTACCGCCGGGCGAGGGCGGGAGCCATGGAGCCGACCAGGGCGAAGCACACGGCCGGGATGGACGTCAGCAGTCCGGCCACCGTGCCGCTCATGGCAAGGCCGTCACGGACCTCTTCGAGGACGGGCCCGAGGCTGGTGACGCCCGGGCGCAGGTTCAGGGCCGCGATCACGAGTGCCACGAGCGTCAGTCTGCGCAGCCGTGGCGAGCGGTCGGGGGGCCCCGCCCGAGCGGTGCGTAAGACGGTGTTGTTGAGCTCTTCCTTCGTCACACCGCCGATCATAGACTCATCCCATGACTCTAGGTCTAGTGATTAGTGTGGTTTTTATGCAGCGTCATATGGTGATGGGATGACTATGGATCCCGTTCGCCGTGAACCACTGTCAAACCAGGTGATCGCCCGCCTCCGGCGGCAGATCACCTCCGGCACCTGGCCCGTGGGCTCGCGCATCCCCGCCGAGACGGAGCTCGTCGAACAGCTCGGTGTGGCGCGCAACACGGTTCGCGAGGCCGTGCGAGCCCTGGCCCACACGGGCCTGCTGGACATCCGCCACGGCTCCGGGTCCTATGTCCGGGCGACCAGTGAACTGGCCGGAATGATGCGGACCCGCTTCGAGACGGCGCACACGGACGACGTCGCCGAAGTGCGCGGAGCCCTGGAGGTCCGCGCGGCCCGCCTGGCCTGCGTACGCCGCACGCCGGAGGACCTGGAGCGACTGGACGCCCTGCTGACCCAACGGGACAAGGCCTGGGCGGAGGGGGACCGGGTCGCTTTCGTGAACTCGGACGTGGCCTTTCATCTCGCCGTCGTCGCCGCGTCCCACAACACGGTCCTGGCCCAGTTGCACGCGGACCTGGGCGAGGTGATCAGGGCCTCGCTCCTGGACCACTTCGGCGAGGAACTACGCCCCGAGCAGTTCCAGGACCACGCACGCCTCGTCGAGGCCATCCGTGACCGGGACGGCGACAAGGCGGCCTACGAATCCGGTTCCTACATGGGCTGTGCTCCCACCCAGGGGGACGACTGACCGATTCCGGGGTAGGGCCGCCTATGGCGCCATGTGGCCGGGCCGGCGCCCGGGCAGACGGGTGGCCCACCGCACCACGGCTTGGACACTCCTCGCTGCGATCACCCCTGATTACCATGCCCACTCCATGCCGGAAGCCGGAAGCGAGCGGGGCACCGACTCGACCAACTGCTCGGGAGGCGGGGGGTGCCCCTATGGGTTTCGTCAACCGGAAGGGCGGGTTGGGGGGTCGCAGCACTAGAAGACCCACGGCCCGTCCCGCTCCGGGACATCCCGCCACGGCGTCCCGGTCCGGGTCCGCGAGCGTATGCCGTCGATCAGCTGCCGCCTCGCCAGGTCGCTGCATCGGGCCAGGCAGGCCCCCCGCTCGCCCCGATCGCCTCCGGGCGGACAAGACACCCCATGCTAGGGCGTGTTGCGAAAGTGCTGGTCACCGGCGCTCGTTGAGGACTGGGATCAGCACGGTCGCCTCGTAGCGGACGGCGAGTTTTTCATATCTCGTGACGCCCACGCGATGCCGCTTGAGGCGATTGATGCCGCATTCGACCGTGTGACGCTCGCGGTTGGGCGCGGGCGGCGACCTCGGGCACCACCCCGTCGAACCGAGCGTGCTCGTCCTCGCTCAACCTGGGAGCAGTACCCGTGACGCTTTCGCATCATGACCAGGCAGGGAAGCTCTCGGCTCATCAGAACCATGCCTAGCCTTCGTTCACTAGAGTCAAAGGTCTTGGCGAGTCAAGGGGGAGCTTCGTGACCTTAGCTGTGGGTATCTTCGATTTGTTCACCTACGGGATACCAGGAGCGCTGCATCTATCCTTGATCATTTACGTGCTCGCACGCTTGCAGATCATCGATCTCACAAGTCTGGCCTCGGCGCCGTCAGCGCTGCAGGTGCTCGGAGTCGCCGTTGCCAGTTACCTGTTGGGGCATCTCGCCTATCCGCTGAGTGCCCTCCTGGACAAGGTGGCACCGCGTTGGAACTGGAGTGTCGAGGACGCTCGTCTCGATTTCGTGGCCAGAGTGCCCGAGTCCCGGGACCGGGCTTTCGTGCGCACTGACGTATCTCTGCTGTTGGCTGCGGTGGAACTCCACGACAAGGAGGCCGCGGGCGAGATCACTCGGCTGCAAGGCGTCGCGTTGATGCTGCGGAACTCGGCCCTCGCCCTGGTGTTCGCGCTCGTCGTCGCGGTGATCGAGCTCGTTGTGGGACCCGATCGTGTGCTGGCAGGAAGCTGCGCGGCACTGCTATCGGTGAGCATGACTGCCGCAGTCAGACACGGGCGCCGTGTGCGGCACTGGGACCGCCTGAAGACGTTGGAGATCTGCTTCTGGATCCCAGGCATCGACGACGGATTCAGCTCCAACCACCAGTGATCACAGGCACGCATCCGCGGGGCTGACACGAGGGCCCCACGACCAACCAGCCGTGGGGCCGCCATGTCAGCCACTCGTTGAGGACTGAGACCAGCACGGTCGCCTCGCAGCGAACTGCAAGCCTGTCATGTCTCGTGGCCAGTGGAGCTGGGGAGGGATTCCCGCTCTCTGCTTCTCGTGAGGGCGTCGTCATCGCTGCAGGGGAGGCTCGGCGAGATACGGAAGGACTGCTGCCTCACCCCTGAGGAGGGGCAACGCTCCCCGCAGCCCTCCCATGCGTGGTGCGCGGGCTGCCGGATCACTCCGGATGCGCCACTGCCTCTTTCTGCAGTTGCACCGCCGCGAGCAGGCTCAGCTTCGGCTCCGCCTGTCGCAGTGCCTTCACCGCCGCGACCGAGGTGATGTCGCCAGTGAAGCCGACGGCGGCCAGCCGGGTGCGGACCCAGCGAGCCCGCAGTTGGTTCTCGGTGGCGGCGGCTGTGGACTCGACGAGTGCGGCGGCGCGTTCCAGACCGGGGCGCTCCTGCGGTGGGGCTTCTGCCAGTGCCTGACGCAGGGCCGCCGCGACCACGTCCGCGTCCCGGATGGCCAGCACGAAGTTGTTCTTCTTGCTCAGTCCCGTGATTCCTGTCATGAGAATCAGCCTGACGGTCATGTTCTCTGCGTGCCAAGCGACTTGAGGATTCCCAGAGGAGCGCCTCAGCCCCGCGGACCGCGCACCGGGTTCATGTGCGCCGAGTGCGCGGCGGCGCTGGCATCAACTGCTGGGCAGGGAAGCGGGGTACCTCCAGCATGTGGTGACGCTCGCTTTCCCGTTCATTCATCTCCAGACGCCACAGCTCGAGCTCGACCTGCTGGCGTTGCAGTCCGACTTGTCGCTCTTCCAGATCGATCTGGCGCGCGGCTGTGTGCGTGGCCTCACGGGCGTAGGCGTTCTGCACGACGTTTCAGCTCGCGTTCCCCCACGGTGTCCTGAGCTCGACGTACGTCCAGACGTGCCTGTTCGACGTGTTGCCGCAGCTCCATCAGCCCCTTCATCTGCGGATCCGTCTCACTTGCCTGCCCGCTCGGCGGCTGGGGGAGCGAAGGCATGGCACGTCCATGCGGTGCCCGCACACCTCGCTCCAGTCGTGGCTCGTCGACTGGTGCCCGTTCGGACAGACCGTCGCGGCCGCTGCCTTCGGCCCGCCGATGTCCTCACGTTCCAGGGCCCGCAGGTCAGCGAGAATCTGCTCGCGCCGCGCGGCGGCGTCCTCACCGACGCTCGGCAGTTCTGGGTCGTCAGGGCTGGTCCGCGGCCCTTCACCCGCACCCCCGTCATTGAATATCGGGGCCAGGGCGGCTGGGGCGCTCCGTCCGGCTGGGTCTCCGTGCCGCCGAACCTAGCGCTGAAGGACCGAGCCGCATCTGCCTTGCCCGCTGGTGCAGGACGCTGGCCGAGCGCCCCGCGATCCTCCTCCAGGGTGACGCCGTCCACACCCTGGCCTGGGATCGCGGAAAGGACCGCGTTCTGCTGTGCACCTGGTCCGGGCCTGTACTTGCCGGAGTGGCCGGAGGACGGCGAACAGGACGGGGTCGAGTTCCCGCCGAGGGCCCACCTGGCCTGAGAGCTGCCGGAGGACAAGCGGCGCGGGCTCAAGGCGAGGCTTCGGCGGGTCACCTGCGAACTTGGACCGATCGGTCCGGCCGGCCGGCGCGGCACGGCGACGGACGGCAGTCCGGCAGTGAGTACCCGCAAGCCGACGACGGCGAGTCGATCCCGGTCCACGCTGACGTAGCTACCCGTGGGCGCCGAACTGGCCGTCCCCGTGGACGTACGAATTCACCGACGGGAAGGGGACGTGAACGACATCAAGCACGCCGACCTGTTGTACGAGTGGCTGATGCACAAGGCCAGGTATCGGGTCCGCTTGGACGGCGTTCCTCCACCGGCTGGACCTGATGGCGGACTTCATCCCCGGACTTCATCCCCGTCGTCCACATGACGAACACCATCCCGCCAGCGGTGAGCCCTGGGCAAGCACGCCGTGGCCACCGTCCTCCAGGCTCTGGACGAGCTGTCCTGCGCCATCCTGCTGCGCATGGTGCAGCGCCTCCACAAGCTGGACAGGCGGAGGGGCGGCCCGCGGGGCAGTCGCTGCCCGCTCGGCCGCTGTGGGGACCGCACACCCCGACCGACCGCCCGCTGACCTCGATAAAGTCGCCAAGGACGTCGGTGCCAGGGTCCTCGTTGAGACCGGCATACGGATGCTGATCGACGCCCGGTAACCCATCGACAACACACAGGTCCAGGTCGAGCGCTTCCATTCCGGCGCCTTCGATGCCGCTGCCCGCCGTGCCGACACAACAGGCGGCAACGTCACTTCCGCGCATACTGGGACTCCCACAGCCAGACGGTGACCTGCCAGGTGCGTCGCTGGCTCCAGGCGGTGCTCACGACGAATGATCAAGTTGGGGAGGGGGCGGGGCACCATCCTGGTCCAGTGCGTGCGCGGAAGGCCGTTCCAGGGGGACCATGGAAGCCAGCGCACTCCCTAGGTACGGGGCAGGGCCACGCGCTGGCGCGAGCGGGTCCTTGTGGTCCGGCGCATGGAAGGAGTGCCCGTGTGAGCGCAGTCGATGGGCGTGCGGCTGACACCGGCCAGCCGGGGGAGCGATCGGCGCAGCCGAGTGGGCTGATGGATCTGCTCGGCGTTGCCGCGGTGCTGCTGGATGCCGATGGGCGGATCGTCTTGTGGAGCCCGGAGGCCGAGGACCTGTTCGGCCATACCGCTGAGGAGGCCCTTGGGCAGTACGCTGCGCCGCTGCTCGTCCAGGAACAGCACTCGGGTCTGATCATCGAGCTGTTCGCCGAGGTCATGGGTACCGGGGAGAGGTGGGCCGGGGCGTTCCCCATCCGGCACAAGGACGGCAGCACCCGGTTGGTGGAATTCCGCAACATGCGGCTCCTGGATGACCGCGGCGACTTCTACGCCCTTGGCCTGGCCACCGACGGGTCAAGGCTCCGGGAGGTCGAACGGGAGCTTGCCCTGTCCACCCGGCTGATCTCTCAGTCGCCCATCGGGCTGGCGATCCTCGACACGGATCTGCGGTACGTGGCCGTCAACCCCGCTCTGGAGCGGATGCACGGCATTCCCGTGGAAGACCATCTGGGTCGGCACTACCGCGAGATCATGACCTCGGCGAAGTTCGAGGGGCCGGAGGCCGGCATGCGGGAGGTCCTCAAGACGGGGGTCCCCATGGTCGACGAGTACACCATCGTCGGCCACACCCCCGCCGACCCGCACATGCACGCCTGGTCGATCTCGCTGTACCGGCTGGACGATCCCCAGGGGCGTGTTCTCGGGGTGGCCGACCTGGTGGTGGATGTCACCGACCGTTATCAGGCGGCTACGGAGGCTGCCGAGGCCCGACGGCGTCTGGCGCTGATCGCCGACGGCTCCGCGCGCATCGGCACCACCTTGGAGGTGGAAGAGACCGCCCGAGAGCTGGCCGGCGTCACCGTCCCCGAACTCGCCGACATGGCCACGGTCGACGTCCTTGACTCCGTCCTTGACGAGCACCGCCCGCCGCTGGGTGACGGCCCCGCGCTCTTCCGCGCCCTCGCGGTGCAGGCCGCCTACGTCACCGAGGCCGTCCAGGCCGCCGACCCGCCAGGGCAGATTGCTGCCTACGACGCCGACCGCCTGGCCACCGAATGCGTACGCACCGACCGACCGATCCTGATCTCCCACGTGGATGACGCCGTACTGCGCCGCATTGCCCGCGACGACCGCGCCGCCACGGTCCTGGCACGCGCCGGTGTGCACTCCTACATGCTGGTCCCACTCACCGCCCGCGGTCAGATCCTCGGCTGCCTGGGGCTGAGCCGCGCCCGTAACCCGCAGCCCTTCAACGAGGACGATCTCGCCCTCGCCGGCGAGTTGGCCTCCCGCGCCGCTGTGTGCATCGACAACGCCCGCTCGCACCAGAGCGTGCGCAATGCCGCCGAGATTCTTCAGCGCAGCCTGCTCCCGGAGCACCCGCCCCACCTCCCCGGTCTGGAGGTGGCCTCCCGCTACCGGCCCGCACAGTCCGCCTACGAGGTCGGCGGCGACTGGTACGACGTCCTCCCGCTCGATGGCGGCAAGACCGCACTGGTCGTGGGCGATGTCATGGGAAGTGGTATCGACGCCGCCGTCACCATGGGTCGCCTGCGCACCGGTACCAGCGACTTCGCCGATCTCGACCTCGACCCTGCCCAAGTCCTCCAACATCTCGACAAGATCACCTCAGGGCTTGAGCAGTACATAGCCACCTGCGTCTATGCCGTCTACGACCCACACCGCGCGGAGTGCCACATCTCCGTCGCCGGCCATCTGCCCCCCGTCCTGGTGCGCAGCGGCCAGCCCCCGAAACTGCTCGACCTGCCGACCGGTACCCCGCTCGGGGTAGGCGGCGTCCCATTCGTCACCACGACCTTTCCCGTCGGCTCTGGTGATCGGCTGGTCCTGTACACCGACGGACTCGTCGAGGTCCGCCATCACCCCATCGACGAACGCCTCGACACCCTCCGGTGCCTGCTTGACGCACCCGACCCCACCCTGGAGGAAACCTGCGACCGACTCCTTCGCGAACTCCGGCTTCCCGCTGACCCGGATGACGTCGCTGTGCTCATCGCACGCATGCAACCCTTCGCATCCGACCCTTGAAATACGGCCCGGTCCGCCGGTCGCCACACTGATCGACGGCGGGGGGCGCAGGAGACCTGTGATGTCCACCCATGACGCGCCCCTCGTTCCCCAACCCGCTCGCACCGGTTGGGGACCACCGCGACGGACGGCCGACCTAGCTCGCACCGAACGGGGCATCCTTCGATACGCGGATCGCTCCTTGGCCAGCACGGTGTTGCCGACGTCGCCTCCTCCGTCAGGCGACTGGCAGAGCAGCGGAGCAGACACCGTAGTGGATCACTGTGATGAAGCGGTAATGGTAGCCAATGCGCACCGCGATCTCGGTCGCGTCGTCGTTGCACCTCTCGTTGAGGGTGACCGCGTTGACGTCGCCGACCTGGATGCGGGCCACCCTCCAACCGGGGGCACCCGCCTCCACGCAGCCCTGAGCGACCCGCGCGCTAGCTGTTCTGTCCGGGAGGTTGTGGACGCGTGAGCGAGGTCTCGGCTGAGGGATCTTGAACAGGTGAGGGCCTACCGGTTCGGTGTGGATTGCGACGTCTACACCAACAGAAAGGCCCTCGTGGTCCACCGTAATGCACCGCTGACCGAGACCGGACGCCTGCGCCTGGCCCGCTGCGTGGTCGAGGACGGCTGGCCCCTCAGACGTGCGGCCGAACGCTTCCAGGTCTCCCGACCACGGCCCAGCGGTGGGCCGACCGCTACCGTCGGCTCGGCGAGACAGGTATGGCCGACCGCTCCAGCCGCCCACGCACCAGCCCGCGCCGAATTCCGACCCGCACCGAGCGGCGCATCATCAAAGTCCGCGTCCTGCGCCGCTGGGGACCGGCCCGCATCGCCGGCCTGCTGGGACTGGTCCCTTCCACCGTCCACCGGATGCTGACCCGCTACCGTCTGGCTGGTTTACCGTCCCCGGCCTCGCCACGAGGCCGAAGTCCGGGACTGCCACCGCCCGTCTTCGGGTCGAACTAAGCTCAGCCGAGGCCACGATGGGCGGCCCACAGCGCCCCGGCGCGACTGGCAGCGCCGGCGATCAGGGCCGCCAGTTCGGGTTTGTCGGGTACGGGAAATGAGACGTACGCGCCCCGACCACCGCCGACTGGTCGACCGTAGGCCTTTGCGGCGAGGCGACCGTCCGGTAGAAGCCTGACGTTGAGTGTGGTCAGTTGGAATGCTTCGCCGCGCCGAGTGTCCGTCCAGCGGAGCGCATGCGGGACCGTGACGTTGATCGCCAGAGCACTCACTTCCAGGTCACTGCTCATCGGGTCTCCTTCGTGGATACCCCGGCCTTCAGGCCGGGGAGGAAACGAAGCTCCCGCGTAGCGGGGCAGGGAAAGGTGAATCGCCGTCAGGGTGATTCGGCGTCCGTGGCCACCGGCCGACACCCGCCGCTCACAGGGGAACTGATAGAATGTGAGGCGTGACGCAGCAGGTCAAGCGGGCGTTCAAGTACCGGTTTTACCCCACGAACGAGCAGACGGCAGAGCTGTCCCGCACGTTCGGCTGCGTCCGCCTCGTGTACAACAAGGCGTTGGAGGAGCGCACTCGCGCGTGGTACGGCGAGCAGCGCCGCGTCTCCTACGTGCAGTCGTCGGCGGCGCTGACGCAGTGGAAGAAGACCGAGGAACTGGCCTTCCTGGCACAGGTGTCCTCCGTCCCTCTTCAGCAGGCGCTGCGCCACCTTCAGACCGCGTTCGGGAACTTCTTCGCCAAGCGGGCGAAGTATCCGCGCTACAAGAGCCGGAAGAAGTCCCGGGCGTCGGCCGAGTACACCCGCAGCGCGTTCAAGTGGCGTGACGGGCGACTGACTCTGGCCAAGATGGCCCAGCCACTGGACATCCGCTGGTCGCGTCCCCTGCCCGAAGGCGTGGAGCCGACGACCGTGACAGTGTCCCGCGACGCGGCCGGGCGTTGGTTCGTGTCCCTGCTGTGCGAGGACACCATCACCCCGGCCCCCGCGACCACGCAGGCCGTGGGCATCGACGCCGGGATCACGTCCCTGGTGACGCTGTCCACCGGGGAGAAGATCACCAACCCGAAGCACGGACGTTGCGACCGCGCCCGCCTCGCCCGCGCACAGCGCGAGCTGTCGCGGAAGGCGAAGGGCTCGGCCAACCGCGAGAAGGCCCGGCGTAAGGTCGCTCGCGTCCACGCGCGGATCGCCGACCGGCGCCGCGACTTCCTGCACAAGCTGTCCACTCGGCTCGTCCGTGAGAACCAAACGGTCGTGATCGAGGACCTCACCGTCCGCAACCTGCTGAAGAACCACTCGCTCGCGCGAGCCATTTCCGAGGCGTCGTGGACGGAACTTCGCTCCATGCTGGAGTACAAGTGCGCCTGGTACGGGCGCGAACTCGTCGTGATCGACCGCTTCTTCCCCAGCTCGAAGCTGTGCGGGGTCTGCGGCACGGTCCGCGAGAAGCTGCCGCTGAACGTCCGCGAGTGGACGCGCGACTGCGGCGCCGTGCATGACCGCGACGTGAACGCGGCACGCAACATCCTGGCCGCCGGGCTGGCGGCGTCTGCCTGTGGAGACGGTGTAAGACCTCAACGGGAGTCCTCCCGGACGGGGCGGTCGTCGATGAAGCAGGAACCCCAGCGGGCGACCGCTGGAATCCCCCGCCTCTAGGCGGAGGAGGAAGTCAAGGATGGATGATCTCACGCGGGTCGCCACAGGTGGCCGCCACCGCGAGAATGCCGGCGTCTTCGGCGGCACCATGCCGAGCAGATGCCGCTCGGCGCCGAGGTCCGCGCACCTTGGCGTGGCCGGACTGGTGCAGCTCGGCGGTCTGCAGCAGCAGGTCGCTACCGGGCAACCCCGGGGGCGAGAACCAGATCGGTCGCGCCGTCCTCGATGAAATTCTCCGTGACGGGGCGCGAGGGTGAGCTCGATGCCACAGGTCGCAGAGGGAGGGCTGGAGACCTTTGGCGGCTGAGGTTACGGCGGTTGGAAGTCGAGACCGGTCTTTCGGCGGTTCAGTTCCTTTGCGGCGCTCTCAACAGACGATGGTTCAGGCTACGAGCAGGCGGAGGCCGAGTTCTGCCGCGTCGAGGGCGACGAGGTGGCGGTTGCGCACGGCCCACCGGCCTGAGGAAAGATCGTCGCGGAGGCTGCTCACCGCCCGCTGCTCAACCTCCGGTCCGGCTGTGGTCCATACCGACACCGCGCGACGCACATGGTCGTCCAGGTACGCCCCGGGTCGGCGCCAGTAGGCCTCGAAGAAGCCGTCAGCGCAGTCCCACGGGATGAGGACTGGCTCCGCGCGGCCCCCGATCGCGCGGATCAGGTCGGCCAGTGAAGGCCAACCGGCGAGAGAGCCGGCGAATTCAGGCAGGTAGTCGCGGTGATCCAGAATCGCTCCTGGGTCTGCACCGAGTGGCGTCCTGGCCCGGGACGGTCTGCGGTTGCGGGTCAGCGGTCTTGAGGCGTTGGACGGTACGCCGGTCGTGGACGTGAAGCCGGTTCTGGGCCCTGGTCGGCGAACGGTGATCCGCCTCGACGCGTCAGCAAGGACCGGGGTCGGCCGAGGGCTTCGGCCGACCCCGGTGCGCCCCTGCTTCACGTCACGGCCGGGACCAGTACTGGCAGCAGCGCGAGGAACAGCGTCATGGCGCTGAAGAACACGAAGCTGCCGCGGCCGATGGCCGTGGAGACCGGCGAGCCCGCCTCACGGGCGACGTTGTAGTCGATGAGGCCGGCGATGGCGGAGACGGCCGCGAGGACGACCAGGGCCAGAAGCAGGATCAGGAGGTTCTGTGTACGGACCATTAGCTCTCTCAGTCCCCGGGAAGGCGGGCGGATTAGCGCAGTCCGGCGAAGAGGTCGTTCTCGGGCACGGGCGCACCGGTGGTGTCCTGGACACGTACGAAGGTCTCGACGCCCATCAATTCGGTGAACCTTTTCTGGCCCATCTTGAGGAAGAAAATATTCTCGCCCTGGCTGGCGTGCGCGGCCAGCGCATCGAACTTCTGACCGCCGAACGCGGTGGTGTCCACCCAGGTGGTGATCTCCTCGTCGGGGAGTCCGATCTCGGCCATCGCGGCGGCTTCGGCGGGATCCGGCTCCTGCCAGTCCGCACCGAACTCGCGCATGGCCTGCCCGAACGGCTGCATCATCGAGCGGGGCGCCGTCGTCCAGTACACCTTCGGCGTCGGCACGGCCATGGTCAGCGCCGTCATCGTGATGCGGTTAGCCTGGATGTGGTCGGGGTGGCCGTAGAAGCCGTTCTCGTCGTAGGTGACGACCACATCGGGTTGGTAGCGGCGCAGGAGTTCCGCGAGTCGGGCAGCGCCTTCTTCCACGGGTGTCTGCCAGAAGGATCCGGGGGCGTCGTTGGTCGGCCAGCCCATCATCCCGGAGTCGGCGTAGTCCAGCATCTCCAGATCACTGACCTTCAGAATGGCGCAGCTCGACTCAAGTTCCTGACGCCGCATCAAGGCGACGGCTGCCGGATCGTGCCCGGGATCGCCCGGCTTGACACCCCCCGGTCCGTCACCGCAGCTGCCGTCGGTACAGGTCACGAGGACCGTGCGGATGCCCTCCGCCGCGTACCGTGCGAGGACACCTCCCGTTCCCGTGGCCTCATCGTCGGGGTGGGCGTGTACCGCCATGAGCGTCAAGGGCCGGTCATTCATGAAAACAGTCCTCCTCTGTGAAAACGCCTCGGTCCGAGTCTGCGGCAGGCCTATGAGGGGCCGCCCCGATATCGGGGTGACCGGGCGTACCACGGACCCGGGGGCCCCGGATCGCGTCGGGGCGGACGACCTCTTAGCCTCTCTGTTCTCCGCCTGTGCAGCGCCGGTCCCTCGGCTGGTGCAACAGTGCTGGGTGGATCGGCTGTTCCCGCTGCGCAGGAGAACACTCGTGGGCTTTGGCACTCGCTCCCGTGCACTTCAGCTTCCGGACTTGCCGGCCTTTACGAGTTCGTCGGCTCGTTGGCCCGGGCCGCAGCAGGCCGGTGCGCGGATCGGGACCCGCCCGGCGACGCGGCCGGGGCGCGGCCAGTGCCGGCGTGACCGCGAGCATGTGCGTGTGGTGGCCGGCCGCAGATCGGTGTTGCGGGCCTCGGAACGCCCGTCGGCTCCGAGGAGCACGGTGGCTTGGAGTTGGGTGTCGGTGAGGTCGGCGCACACAACCTGGTAGGGGGGCCCAGATGCCCCGATCGAACGCCTTGGACACCGAGGGATCGGCGATGATGCGTCGGCAGGCACGGTCTTCCATTCGGATCACGGGGCGTCGAGAACTCCATGATCTCGGAAGCCCGTGCCTGTCACGTTCCCCCAGCCCCATCCTACTGACGGATCGTCACGGATCGGGCGCCAAGCGACAACGGCGAGCCCCCGCCCTTCCGCGCTGGAAGGATGGGGGCTTGCAGTGGGGAGGCCGCGTCCGCAGGTCGCGATGGTCGACCAGGACGGTGCGGTGCAGGTCATCCGGAATCCACTCAACGGGACGGGACGGCGCTGCGGGTGATCGGCGATCCGCGCCCATGCGGTCCACGTGCCGTGTCACGGGCCGGTGGTGCCAGGCGTTTCACGCCCGCCCTGGGCGCGTCATCCGTCCGCGGCGTCCTCGGCCTCCCAGCGCAGCAGGTCGCCCGGCTGGCACTCGAGCACCTCGCAGAGCGCGGCCAGCGTCGCGAAGCGCACCGCCTTGGCGCGGCCGTTCTTGAGTACCGCCAGGTTGGCGGGGGTGATCCCTACGCGGTCCGCGAGTTCGCCCACGGACATCTTCCGCCTGGCCAGCATCACGTCGATGTCGACGGCGATCGGCATCAGATCACCTCGTCCAACTCGGCCTGCATCTGCGCCGCTTCGACGTCGCGCGCGACGGCCTGGGCCAGCAGCATCCGCAGCACCAGCACGATGAGCGCGACCCCCAGGATGGCCACGCCAACCCCGCCCATGATGACGGTGACGCCCGGGTCGTCCCGCTGACCCGGCGCATTGAGGACCGTGACCGCGAACCACACGAGGGCAGCCGCCACGATCGCGCCGATCACACCGTCCACGTACCGGAAGGCGGCGTGGGAGAACACGGTTCCGCGTCGCACCATCGTCACCAGCCGCCATACGCAGACCAGGGCCACCTGGACCGACACCATGCCCAGGATCGTGATCACGCGCAACGGGGTCAGCGGGAGCGCCCCGTCCTCCGGGTCGGTGGCCAACGCCCATACCATCAATGCCTGCACGAACACGGTGCCGGCGAGCACCACCACGAGCACGGCGCGCAGCGCACCCACTGTCAGCTTTCCCACAGCCCGTCCTTCCATCGAGTCGCGATGGGAATCTATCGAAGTTCGATAGATGAAGCAAAGGTCGGGACGGAGGATGGGCGGCGGTTTCGCACCGTGGAGGGGCGCCGCCACCCCTCCCATGGCATGACGTTCGCGCGAACCGTCCTGATCCTGTCGAAGTCGGCCTCGCGTGAGCACAAATCGGATGCCACCCGACTACGCCGAAACTCTGCGACTACCGTCAGATCTGGGTGGGTCAATTCAACGGCTGGTTCTATTTGTTGAGGTGTCAGTTGTTGCTCAGGGGTCAGGCGGCCTTCAACAGCGATCTGGAAGGCGTCCAGGGGTGCCTTCCAGCCGCATGGTCCACCTCTCGCGGTCCTTGCCCCGCGCCGCACTGTGACAGTACGGCGCGGGCGGCTCCGGCGGATGGCCGGCCCGTGGTTGTCGCAGGTGCCCGTCGAGGCATCATCTGGCCGCGAAGATGACGGCCGGACCACCTAGTAGATTGTCGCGGCTTAGTTTTGCTGTGTGGTTGGGTAGAGGTGGCGTAGTTTCACGCGTGCGTCGTCGGTGGTGAAGTGCCAGTCGACTT